>CAXTTU010000148.1:0-8018 GCA_964247225.1 uncultured Sphingomonas sp.
ACGCGGCGGTGGTGCTCGCGGCGCTGGCGGGCGGGCTGACCTGCGCGACGGTGCTGGTGCTGTTCCTCGGCGAGTTGCTCGGCAAGGCGGCCGCGGGCATCCTGTTTGCGCTGTTCGGCGGCGCGATCGTGCTGACGCTCGGCGCGATCATCGGCTTCGTCGCGGAGATGCTGCTCGCCGCGCGGGGCGTCCGGCTGGCGGTGGACGACAGCGTGGGTGAGCCCGGGGCGCAGGGTCGCTGACCCTGCTCAGGATGCTTGCCGTTCGCTCCCACTGCGCTATCCTGCCCATCCCACAAGGAGAGCCAACATGATCCGTACCGCTATCATCGCCGCCGGCCTCAGCCTCGTCGCGCTCAGCCCCGCCTATGGCAAGGGCTGCATCAAGGGTGCCGTGGTGGGCGGCGTCGCCGGCCACATGGCGGGCCATGGCAAGATGGGTGCCGCCGCCGGATGCGCCGTCGGCCATCATCACGCCGCGAAGAAGGCTGCCAAAGCGCAGTAACATTGCCGCCGAAAGGCTGATCGGCCGCGCCGCAAGGCTTATAGGACAACGGGTGCGGCGGTTTGCCGCCGTCGCACCCGTGGTCGAGCGGCTGCGTTCAACAAATACTAACCAGCTTGCGTCACTTGCACCGGCATTCAAGGATCAATGAATGGCGATCACCGGAACGCATGACAGCAGCTTGGTGACCATGTCGATCGCGATCGCGATCCTCGCCTCCTATACCGCGCTCGACCTCGCCGCGCGGGTCCGCGCGTCCTCCGGTTGGATGCGTCGCGCGTGGCTCGGCACGGCCGCGGTGGCGATGGGCGGCGGGATCTGGGCGATGCACTTCGTCGCCATGCTCGCGTTCACCATGCCGGGCATGGAGGTCGGCTATGATCGCGACCTGACGCTGTTGTCGTTGCTGACCGCCATCGCCGTGACCGGGATCGCGTTCGCGACGGTCGCGAACAAGCACGCATCCCCACGCCGCCTCGTTGCGGCGGGGCTGTTCATGGGGCTCGGCGTCGTGACCATGCACTATATGGGCATGGCCGCGATGCGGATGTCGGGCGCGATCCGCTATGACCGGCTGTGGTTCAGCCTGTCCGTCCTGATCGCGATTGGTGCCGCCACCGTCGCGCTGTGGCTCGCCTCGCGCAACAGCGGACGCGTGGAGAAGATGGCCGCCGCGCTGGTGATGGGCGGAGCCATCGCGGGCATGCATTATGCGGGCATGGAGGCGGCAACCTTCAGCGCGCATGGAGCGATGGCCGGGAACGGCATGGCGGGCGTGGGGCAGACCACGCTCGCGGTCGGCGTATCCGCGGCGACCTTCCTGATCCTGTTCTTCGCGCTGGTCGCGGCGATGTTCGACCGGCGATTCGCCCTGCTCGCGCAGCGCGAGGCGGCGGCGTTGCGCGCGAGCGAGGAGCGGTTCCGCTCGCTGTATCGCGGCACGCCGCTGCCGCTCCACTCGCTCGACCAGGAAGGGCGGATCGAGCAGGTGAGCAACGCCTGGCTCGATCTGCTCGGCTACCAGCGCGAGGAGGTGGTCGGGCGGCCGCTGATCAACTTCCTGACCGAGGAGTCGGCGCGGCAGTTCCGTACCCGCGACTGGCCCGCGCTGATCGCTGACGATGTGCTCGAGCCGCGCGAATACCGGGTGGTGACCAAGGGTGGCGCGTTCCTCGACGTGATGTCGGCGGCGCGGATCGAACGCGACGAGCACGGCACCTTCATCCATCTCGTCGGCGGGCTGACCGACGTCACCGAGCGCAAGCGCGCGGAAGAGGCGTTGCGACAGGCGCAGAAAATCGAGGCGATCGGCCAGCTGACCGGCGGCGTGGCGCATGACTTCAACAACCTGCTCGCGGTGGTGGTGGGCAATCTCGACCTGCTGCGGCGCAGGTTGCCCGACGACCCCAAGCTGATCCGGCTGGCGGAGCACGCGATGGAGGGCGCGCAGCGCGGGGCCGCGTTGACCCAGCGCCTGCTCGCCTTCGCGCGCAAGCAGGATTTGCGCCCACAGGCCGTCGATCTTCCGCAGCTCGTGCATGGCATGACCGACCTGCTGCAGCGCTCGCTGGGGCCGCTGGTGCGGGTCGAGACGCGGTTTCCGCTCGATCTGCCGCCCGTCCATGCCGACGCGCATCAGCTTGAACTCGCGGTGCTCAACTTGGCGGTCAACGCGCGCGACGCGATGCCCGAGGGTGGCCGACTCGAGGTGAGCGCCGCCGCCGAGCATTCGGCCGACCACAAGATCGCGGGCCTGGTCCCCGGACCCTATGTGCGCCTGAGCCTGATCGACCATGGCGAGGGCATGGACGACGCGACGCTGGCGCGCGCGACCGAGCCGTTCTTCACCACCAAGGGGCTGGGCAAGGGCACCGGCCTCGGGCTGTCAATGGTGCACGGGCTGGCCGCGCAGTCGGGCGGCAAGCTGGTGATCCGTAGCCTGGTCGGCCACGGCACCACCGTCGATCTGTACCTGCCCGCGACCGTCAAGCCGCGCGTCGAGCAGCGGCGTCCCGATCGCGCCGCGGTGGAACGGGCGACGGAGCCGCTCGACATATTGGTGGTCGACGACGACCCGCTGGTCCTGGCGAACACGGCGGCGATGCTCGAGGACATGGGTCATTCGGTGCGCCTCGCGGTGTCGGGCGAGGACGCGCTGCAACAGCTCGCGCGCGACAGCGATGTCGATCTGGTGGTGACGGACCAGTTGATGCCGCGGATGACCGGCTCGCAGCTGTGCCGCCGAATCCGGCTCGGCGCGCCGGAGATGCCGGTGCTGATCGTCAGCGGCTTTGCCGAGCTCGACCCGAGCGAGGGCGGCCGGTTCCCGATGCTGTCCAAACCGTTCGACCGCGCGGCGCTGTCCTGCGCGCTGGCGGACGTGCATCGCTCGTCGACGGTGGTGCCGTTGCGTCGGCGAAGCGGGGAGCGGGTGTCGGGGTGAGGGGGGTGCTCCTCACACCTAAGCCGAGATAAGCCCCCGAGCGTTCCGGCCTCGCAGGTGAGGTCGCTTCGCTCCCATCACCAAGGCACAAATAGGCCCGCCAGTTCCGGCCTCGCAGGTGAGGTCGCTTCGCTCCCATCACCAAAGCACAAACAGCGCCCCGCGCTGTTTGAGTCTTTGGTGATCCCTACGGGAATCGAACCCGTGTTTTCGCCGTGAGAGGGCGACGTCCTAGACCGCTAGACGAAGGGACCGCGCGGAGGCGGGCGTGTATCGGGCGGGGCGGGAAGCGTCAACCCGCGCCCGTTCACGCCGCGACCTTGCGCCGCTCCGCCATTTCCTCGTTGAGCATCTCGGCGAGCAGGAAGGCGAGTTCGAGCGACTGGCTGGCGTTCAATCGCGGGTCGCAATGCGTGTGGTAGCGGTCGGCGAGGTTGTGCTCGGTGACGTCGATCGCGCCGCCGGTGCATTCGGTGACGTTCTGCCCGGTCATCTCCGCATGGATGCCGCCCGCGTGCGTCCCTTCCGCCCGGTGGACGGCGAAGAAGCCGCGCACTTCCGCCAGGATGCGGTCGAATGGCCGCGTCTTGTAGCTGGCGAGCGACACGGTGTTGCCGTGCATCGGGTCGCAGCTCCAGATCACCGGATGCCCGCTGCGTGTCACCGCGCGGACCAGGCGGGGGAGCGCCGCCTCGATCTTCTCCGCGCCATAGCGGGTGATCAGCGTGATCCGCCCCGGCACCCGCGCGGGGTTGAGCGTGTCGAGCAGGCGGAGCAGGTCGTCGGTCTCCAGACTCGGCCCGCATTTCACCCCGATCGGGTTCCCCACCCCGCGCAGAAACTCGACATGCGCGGAGCCGGCAAACCGCGTCCGGTCGCCGATCCAGAGAAAATGCGCGGATGTGTCATACCAGTCGCCCGTCAGCGAGTCGCGCCGCGTCATCGCCTGCTCATAGGGGAGCAGCAGCGCCTCGTGGCTGGTATAGAAGGTCGTCTGCGCGAGCTGCGGCGCGGTCTCCGGGTCGATCCCGCAAGCGGCCATGAACTCCAGTGCCTCGCCGATCCGGTCCGCGGTCTCGCGATAGCGTTTGCCCCACGGGCTTTGCCCAAGAAAGTCGTGCGTCCAGCGATGCACCTGATGCAGGTTCGCATAGCCCCCGTTCGCAAACGCGCGCAGCAGGTTGAGCGTTGCGGCCGACTGCAAATAGCCCTGGATCATGCGCTGCGGATCGGGCGCGCGCGCCTCTGGCGTGAAAGCGATGTCGTTGACGTTGTCGCCGCGATAGGAGGGCAGGGCGACGCCCTCCACCGTCTCGGTCGGGGCGGAGCGCGGCTTGGCGAATTGTCCCGCCATGCGGCCCAGCTTCACAACCGGGAGCTTGGACGCGAAGGTGAGCACCACCGCCATCTGCAGCAGGACCCGGAACGTGTCGCGGATGTTGTCGGGGTGGAACTCGGCAAAGCTCTCCGCGCAGTCGCCGCCTTGCAGCAGGAAGGCGTCGCCCTTGGCGACGGTGGCGAGGTCGGCGGTGAGGTGCCGCGCCTCGCCCGCGAAGACGAGTGGGGGGTAGCTGGTCAGCTGGCGGCACGCGGCGTCGAGCGCAGCGGGGTTGGGATAGTCGGGAAGTTGGCGCGCCTCGTGGCGGGTCCAGCTGTCGGGGGCCCAGGCGGCCATGGCTGTGCTCTCGAATTGTTCGCGCGCGTCCTTGCGGCAAAACGCCCGGGTTCGCAACGCGGGGCTAATAGCCCGCGTCTAGATCGACGATATTCTCCAGCGGCGTACCCGCGCGATAGGCCGCGAGGTTGCGGAGGAACAGCGCCGCGGCTCGCTCGAACAGGCGGGTGGTGGCCTGCCCCGACAGGTGCATGGTGAGGTGCGCGTTCGGCAGCGCCCAGAGCGGGTCGTCGCGCGGCAGCGGCTCGGGGGTGGTCACGTCGAGAAACGCGGCGGCGATCGACCCGTCGCGCAACGCTTCGACCAGCGCGAGCTGATCGACGACCGAGCCGCGCGAGACGTTGAGGAGGACGGCGGAGGGCTTCATCGCCCCTAGCTCCGCCATGCCGATGATGCCGTCGGTCTCCGGCGTGGCGGGAAGGGCCAGGATCACCCAGTCGAACTCGCCGAGCCGTGCACGCCAGGCGTCGGGGCCGAGCTCGCCCGCTTGCGGTCGCCGGCGCGCGGTGACCACCTCCACCTCGAACGCCGCGAGCCGCGCCGCGATGCGCCCGCCGATCGCGCCGCCGCCGATGATGAGCGCGCGCGTGTCCGCCAGCTCGCCCCGGCCCGGGGGCGAGCGCAGCCACTCGCCCTGATCGCGCGCGCGGACAACTTCGTCATAGCGTTTCGCGATGGTGAGCATCCCCATCACGACCCATTCGGCAATCGCGGTCGCGCCGACGCCTGCGCCGTTGGTCAGCATAACGCCGCGCTCGCGCAGCAGCGCCAACGGCATCCAGTCGACGCCGGCATAGAGCGTGCTCAGCCAGCGCAGGCGCTCCGCGCGGCGGATCGCGTCCACCATGTCGGCAGGCTCGTACATGTCGAACCAGCCGATCTCCGCGGCGGGCGCGAGCGCGAGTGCCTCCGCCTTGCTTGCCCACCACGCGACGTCGACGCCGGCGGGAAGGTGCGGCTCGACCAGCGCGCGCGCGACGGCGGGGAGGACGGCTTTCATAATGCCAGCCTCCAATCCCACCCGAGCGGGTCGCCGTCCATCACCTCGACACCCGCCTCGGCGAGCTCGTCGCGGATCGCGTCGGAGCGGGTGAAGTCGCGTTCGGCGCGTGCCGCCCGGCGCTTGGCGAGGCGGTCGGCAACGTCTTCTTCGTCCAGCACGGCGTCGATTGGGCGCATTCGTAACTCGGCCCGGGTCAACGACTTAAGCCACACTCCTAGCACCGCGTCGAAGTCGTCTAGCGCCGCCAGCCGCGCCGCCGGGGACAGCCGCTTGTCCGCCAGCATCGCCTCCAGCACGGTAAGCGCGCGCGGGGTGGCGAGATCGTCCGACACCGCCTCGTCGAGCTGATCGCGGTATATGCCCGCGTCCGTCGCGCCCTTGCCTTCGGGCCGCGCGCGCAGGCTCTCGACCGCGATCACCAGCCGCTTGAGCCGGGTCAGCGCGGCGATCAGGCCCTCGCCCGAGAACTCAAGCTCGGACCGGTAATGCGCCTGCAGGCACATCAGCCGGTACGCGAGCGGGTGAACGCCGCGATCGACCAGCGACTGCAAAGTGGTGAAGTTCCCGGAGGATTTGCTCATCTTTCCATGGCGTTCGACGAGAAAGTTGTTGTGCATCCAGAACACCGCACCCGGGTCCGCGCACCCGCAATGCGCCTGATTTTGCGCGATCTCGTTGGGGTGGTGGATCTCGCGATGATCGATGCCGCCGGTGTGGATGTCGAACGGCGTGCCCAGATACTTCGCGCTCATCACCGAACATTCGAGGTGCCAGCCCGGCGCGCCGCGGCCCCAGGGCGAGTCCCACTCCATCTGCCGGTTCTCGCCCGGCTGGCTCGTGCGCCAGATCGCAAAGTCCTGCGGGTGGCGCTTGCCTTCCACCGCGGCGATCCGGCTCTCGCCCTCATCGCCGCGTTCACGCGCGAGGCGGCCATAGTCGGGCACGGTGGACACGTCGAAATACAATCCGTCGGGCAGCAGATAGCAATGCCGGTCGGCGATGCCCTCCGCATAGGCGATCATCTCCGCAATGTGGTCGGTCGCGAGCGGGAAGGCGGTCGGGTCGTCGATGTTGAGGTCGCGCAGATTCGCTTTGAACGCCGCCGTATAATGCGCTGCAATTGCCCAGATATCCCCTCCCGAGGCACGCGCCGCCGCTTCGAGCTTGTCCTCGCCCGCGTCCGCGTCGGAGGTGAGGTGGCCGACATCGGTGATGTTGATGATGTGGGTGAGAGGGTAGCCTCTCCACCGCAGCACGCGCGACAACGTATCGGTAAACACGTACGCGCGCAGATTGCCGATATGCGCATGGTGATAGACGGTCGGCCCGCACGAATACATGCGGACGTTCGCCGGGTCGATCGGACGAAACTCCTCCGTCGCGCGGGTCAGGCTGTTGTAGAGGCGTAGCGGCGTCATGCGCAGGCGCATAGCGGGGTCGGGACGCCAGCGCCAAGCGTCGGCCCGAACGGAACGCGCCGTCTGTGGGCATTGAGGCTGGCAAGTCGGCGCGTGCTGGGGCACGCCGATGCCGATGCCGATGCCGCTCCCTTCCTTCGTCCGTCGCCCGCTGTCCTGGCCGTTCGCCGCCGCGCTGCTGTTGGTGGCCGCGACGGTGCTGCGCATCGGGTTGTTCGGCAATCCGCTCTACGGCGACGACGAGCCCTTCTACCTGTTCTTCGCGCATCGGTTGCTCCACGGCGACGTGCCCTATGTCGACATCTGGGACCGGAAGCCCTTCGGGCTGTTCCTGATTTTCGTCGCGCTGCGGTGGGTCGGCGGCGCGGGGGTGCTCGCGCCACAGATCGCGGCGACGCTGTCCGTCGCCGCGACCGCGTGGTTGGTGGGGGTGCTCGCAGGGCAGCGTTGGGGGCCATGGCCTTCGCTGGCGGCGGGGCTATTCTATGTCGTGATGGCGGGAGCGCTGGGCGGCATGGTCGCGCAGACGCCGGTATTCTACAATTTCGGCATCGCGGTCGCGGCGTGGCTGATCCTGCGCACCGCCTCCGCGCTTGACCGGCCCGGCGACCTCGCGCGAGCCTGCGCCGCAATGCTGCTGTGCGGGGCGGCGATACAGATCAAGACCAACGCGCTGTTTCAAGGCGTGCCCTTTGGCGCGTGGCTCGCGGTTCGACTGTGGCGGACGCGGCCCCCCTTGCAGGCGCTATGGCGAGTGGCGCTGTTCGCGGCGCTGGGGCTGTTGCCGACGCTCCTGATCGGCCTCGGCTTCTGGTGGAGCGGGCATTTCGGCGCGTGGTGGTTCGCGAACTTCGAATCGCAGGCGCTCAAGACCGGCGGGTTCGATTCCGAGGCGATGGGGAGGCTGGGCGGCTTCGCGCTTCAGTGCGCGCCGTCGCTCGTGGCCGCGGTCGTAGGGCTCGCGCGGCTCCAGCG
>CAXTTU010000149.1:0-8016 GCA_964247225.1 uncultured Sphingomonas sp.
TGGGGCGCGACCGACCTGCTGATCCTCGACCTGCCTCCCGGCACCGGCGATGTGCAGCTGACCATGGTGCAGAAGCACAAGCCCGCGGGCGCGGTGATCGTGTCGACGCCGCAGGACCTGGCGCTAATCGACGCGCGCCGCGCGATCGACCTGTTCCGCACCGCCGGGGTGCCGATCATCGGGCTGGTCGAGAACATGGCGGGTTACATCTGCCCGCATTGCGGCGAAGTGTCCGACCCGTTCGGGCATGGCGGTGCGGAAGCGGCAGCGGCGGAGCTGGGCATCCCGTTTCTCGGGCGGGTGCCGTTGACGATTTCGATCCGCACCGCGTCGGACGCGGGCGAGCCCCCGGCGGCGCGCGACGACGACAGCGTGTTCGCGCCCTTGGCGGCGAGGCTGGCGGAGTGGCTCGGCAACCCGCGCGGGGGCGCGGCGTTCTCCCGCTGAACAGGAGAGAACCATGCCGCTGACCCGCGACGAGGACATCAAGGCGCTGCTCGAAGAGACGCGCACCATCGCGCTGGTCGGCGCGTCCGACCGGCCCGACCGGCCCTCCTACCGGGTGATGCGGACGCTCCAGCACCACGGCTATCGCGTCATCCCCGTCAATCCGCAGATCACCGGCGAACACCTGCACGGCGAGTTCGTGTTCCGCGACCTCGGCCAGCTCGGCGACCCGATCGACCTGGTCGACATCTTCCGCCGCTCCGACGCGGCGGGTGAGGCGGTCGACGAGGCGATCGCCATCGGCGCGAAGGCGGTGTGGATGCAGCTCGGCGTGGTCAACGAGGCCGCTGCCGCCCGCGCGGAAGCCGCAGGGCTGAAGGTGGTGATGGACCGCTGCCCCGCGATCGACATCCCGCGGCTAGGGGTTGCGCCGGTCGCCTAGGCCGGTCGCGAGCGGCGCAGCGCGGCCCAGGACGCAAGCCATAATGCCGCCGCTGCGCTGATGCCCGCCACCGACGAGCCGAGCGGCGGGCGAAGCACGAAGCCGACCGCTGCCGCACCGATCAAAGCCGCCGCAAGCAGGTAGAACGGCCGGAACGGGATGGCGTAGGCCATCGGCACGAGGTGCAGCCCGACCACCAGCGCGATGCCGCAAAGGATCGCATCCGCGTGGCCCGTGTTGCCCAGCGCCATGGCCACGACTGGGATACCGATGCCTTCGCCGACCGACGCCCACCGGATTATTCGCTCCGCCCGCGGGCCGGGGCTCGTCGCGCTCGCGGGCTGGGTGCGGATAGCGCGCCATGCCTGCGCCGCGAACGCCAGGAAGACACCAACCGAAGTGAAGTAGATGCCCAGTTCCGCATGAGGCATCGCCGCCATCACAAAGAACACCGAGCCGAAAAAGCTCATGATGATCGCGCCCCACGGTCCCATGTCGATCTCCCTTGCCGGGCGAGCGTGGCACAGCCCCGGCGACGCGCAAAGCAGCCTCTTCGCGGGTGGACAAAGCCGGGCGTCGGCCTAAACAGCCTCAACAGCAAGGGACGCTCACCCATGCCGCTCGCCCTCGTCCTCGCCCAGCTCGCCGCGCCCGATCTCGTCGCCGCCGCCCGGGCGCGCACCGCCGCCGCGACGCGCTGCCCGGAGACGGACACCACCGACGTGACCGAGTGCGGACGCCGCAACGCGGACCGGTTCCGGGTGCCGCTGGTCGAGCGTACCGCCCTGCCCTCGCGCGACGCCGACCCGGGTGGCCGCGTGGCGATGCTCCACCGCACCACGCCCGTGCAGGACATGGGCCCGTTCCTAGTCGGCGGCGGGTTCGCCGGGGTGAGCGCCGGGACGAGCTTCGGCCCGGGCGACAAGAGCGGCCCCAAGGTCTCCGGCGCAAGGCCGTTCGCACCATGATCGCCGCCCTGTTCCTCGCGCAGGCGGTGGCCACCGCGCCCGAGCGCTTCTCCGTGCTGGTCGACCCGTGCGCGAGCGCGAGCAACGACGGCGGCGACGTGGTCGTGTGCGGGCGTTCGGACAAGCTCGCGCCGCGCCTGCCGCTGCCGCAATATCGCGGGCCTCCGGACCACCCGGCGCCGTCGAACCCGTATCTGCGCCCCGACGTTGCGCTCAACGGGCCGGGTGTCGGCAACGAGTGCGGGGCGTATGGCGAGAACTGCCCGGTGGGCCTTGGCGGCTACGCCGTGCCCAAGTTGCTCAATGGCGCCGCGGGACTGGTGAAGAGCGCGCTCGCCAAGCACCCCGACAAGCGCGGGCGCGTCGCGATCGACCTCGACGCGCCGGCGGCGACCAAGGGCAAGGTGCTGCCTTAAGGTCCTTTCCGTTCCGCTGTGAACGACCCAAGCTCCTCCCCCGCAAGGGAGTGTCGGGTGAAACAGCGCCCCGCGCTGTTTCAGGTGATGCCGGGGGCATGACCGACCCGACACTCCCTTGCGGGGGAGGAGCTTGGGTCATCCCAAACTGGGTAGAAACGCTATCACCCCTCCAGCAGCGGCATCCACATCGGCCGCCCCGCAAGGCTCGGTGAGCCGCGCAGCCGTTCCAGCGCCGCCGCGACGCTGCGCTCCGGGCCGTCATGCGTGACGATCGCGACCAGCACGCTCCCGTCCGCGCCGGGCCCGCGCTGGATCAGGCTTTCGATCGAGACGCCGGCATCGCGCATCGCCGCCGCAATCTCGGCGAGTACGCCCACCCGATCGACGACGGCGAAGCGCAGATACGCGCGGCCCCGCCGCTCCCCCGTGTCGGCCACCTCCGCCTCGACCAGCGCGTCGGCGGGCATGGCAAAGGCGGGGCCGAACTCGCCGCGCGCGATGTCGATCAGGTCCGCGACCACCGCGCTCGCGGTCGGCCCGTCGCCCGCGCCGCGCCCGGAGAAGAACAGCTGGCCGACGAAATCGCCGTCGACCACCACCGCATTGAGCGGCCCGGCGACATGCGCGAGCGGGTGGCTGACGGGGACGAGATGCGGGTGGACGCGCTGGAACAGTCCGCCCGCGCCCGCCTCCGCCACCCCGACCAACCGCACCCGATAGCCGAGCGCCGCCGCCTCGGCGATGTCGGCGGCGATCACCTCGCGGATGCCGCTCGCCTCGACGTGCGCGAACGCGGGCCGCGTCCCGAAGGCGAGGCTGGCGAGCAGCGACAGCTTGTGCGCGGCGTCGACCCCGTCGATGTCGAAGCTCGGGTCGGCTTCCGCGAAGCCAAGCGCCTGCGCCTCGCCCAGCACTTCCGCGAAGTCGCGCCCGTCCGCCTCCATCCGCGACAGGATGTAGTTGCAGGTGCCGTTGAGGATGCCCGTCACCCGCTCAATGCGGTTGGCGGCGGCGCCCTCGCGCAGGCCCTTTACCACGGGCACGCCGCCCGCCACCGCCGCCTCGAACTTGCAGGCGACGCCCGCGCTCTCCGCGGCGCGCGCGAGTTCGAGCCCGTGATGCGCGAGCATCGCCTTGTTGGCGGAAACGAGGTGCTTGCCCGCCGCCAGCGCCGCGCGGGCGAGCGTCAGCGCGGGGCCGTCCGCGCCGCCGACCAACTCGACCACGACGTCCACGTCCGTGCGGCGGGCCAGCGCGGCGGCGTCGTCCTCCCACGCCACGGCGGACAGGTCGACGCCGCGGTCGCGAGAACGGTCGCGGGCTGAAACGGCGACCACCTCGATGCGCCGCCCCGCGCGCCGCGCGATCAGCGGGCCGTTCGCCTTCAGCAGGCGCAGCACGCCGCCGCCCACCGTCCCCAGCCCCGCCACGCCAACCCGCAACGCTTCCGCCATGCCAGCTCCCTTCTGCGGGGGGCGTAGCGGAGCGGCAAGGCGGCTGTCGAGGCGAAGCGTCTTCGCAATCGCCCGTCGATGTGCGACCACCCGCGCATGGCCACCCTCCCCCCTTCCGCCGAGCCCCGTCCCGCCGGGGCCGCCGAGCTCACCCTACGCGGCATCCTGCTCGGCGGGGTCATCACCTTGCTGTTCACCGCCGCGAATGTGTATCTCGGGCTCAAGGTCGGACTCACCTTTGCGACCTCGATCCCCGCCGCGGTGATTTCGATGGCAGTGCTGCGATATCTGCCGGGCGCGACGATCTGGGAAAACAACATCGTCCAGACGGTCGCGTCGGCGGCGGGGACGCTGGCGGCGATCATCTTCGTGCTGCCGGGGCTGGTGATCATCGGCTGGTGGCACGGCTTTCTGTATTGGACCACGGCGGCGATCACCGGGACGGGCGGCATCCTCGGCGTCATGTTCTCCGTGCCGCTGCGCCGCGCGTTGGTGATCGACACCGACCTCCCCTATCCCGAGGGCCGCGCCGCCGCCGAGGTGCTGCGCGTCGGCTCCGGCTCGCGCGAGGGCGCAGAGGAGAGCGCGCGGGGGCTCGCCGTGCTGGTGTGGGGCAGCCTTGTTTCCGCCGGGTTCGCGCTGCTGACCCAGCTCAAGCTCGCGGTCGCGGAAGCGTCGGTGTGGTTCCGCGTAGGCGCAGGCGCGACTGGGATCTCGGGTGGCCTGTCGTTCGCGCTGCTCGGCGTCGGGCACCTCGTCGGGCTGTCGGTGGGTGCAGCGATGGGGCTGGGATTGGTGCTCAGTTGGTGGGTGCTGCTCCCCTTCCTCACCGCGCATCACCCGCTGCCGGGCGGCGCGGAAGTGTGGGCTTCGACCGTGTTCAAGAGCGACGTGCGCTTCTTCGGCGCGGGGGTGATCGGGGTGGCGGCGGTGTGGACGCTGCTCCGCATTGCCGGGCCGGTGGTCTCAGGCATCCGCTCGGCGGTGGCGGCGTCGCGCGCGCGCGGCGCGGGCGAGACGCTGGCGTTAGAGGAGCGCGACCTGCCGATCGGCATCGTCGTCGCGGGGTCGCTTGCGGTGCTGTTCCCGATCGCGTGGCTGCTCTGGAGCGTGATCGCGGGCGGTCCGTTGCAGGGCTCCGCATTCGTGCTGATCGCGGGCGCGCTGGTGTTCGTGGCTGTGATCGGGCTGATGATCGCGGCGGTGTGCGGGTACATGGCCGGGCTGATCGGCGCGTCGAACAGCCCGGTATCGGGAATCGGCATCCTGTCGGTGCTCGCCGCGGGGCTGATGCTGGTCGGGCTGTTCGGGCGCGCGCACGATGCGGGAACGACGCAGGCGCTGGTCGCCTATGCCTTGATCGTCACGGGCGTGGTGTTCGGCGTCGCGACGATCTCGAACGACAACCTGCAGGACCTGAAAACGGGCCAGCTGATCGGCGCGACGCCGTGGAAGCAGCAGGTCGCATTGGTGATCGGGGTAGTGTTCGGCGCGCTGACGGTGCCGCCGGTGCTGGGGCTGCTCAACACCGCTTTCGGTTTCGCGGGCACGCCCGGCGCGGGGCCGAACGCCTTGTCCGCCCCGCAAGCGGGGCTGATCGCGGCGCTGGCGCAGGGCGTGCTGGGGGGCAGCCTCAACTGGACGATGCTCGGCTGGGGCGCGGTGGCGGGGGTGATCCTCACCGTGATGGACGAGGCGCTCGGGCGCGGCGGAAGGATGCGGTTGCCGCCGCTGGCGATCGGGATCGGCATCTACCTGCCGATGAGCGTGATCCTGCCGACCACGCTCGGATCGGTGTTGGGACATTTCTACGATCGCTGGGCGGATAAGGCGCGTGACCCGGAGCTGGCGCGGCGGATGGGCGTGCTCGCGGCGACGGGGATGATCGTGGGCGAGAGCCTGTGGGGGGTAGCGTTCGCGGGCGTGGTCGCCGCGACGGGCTCGGATGCGCCGCTGGCGGTGGTGGGGGACCGGTTCGCGCCGGCGGCGCTCATCGGGGGGACGCTGGTGTTTCTGGCGCTGGTGGCGCTACTTTACCGGGTGGCGCGGCGGGCCAGTGGGTAAAAAGGTTTCCTCACGCAAAGGACGCGAAGGTAAGAAGAGCGCGAAGGCTATCTACCACCGACTGTCAGGCTCAAGCGCATAAAACTACTTCAAGCCGCGCGAGCGGCAACTTGAAAGTTAAAGCTGGCTCCCCTGCCGGTGATGCGGCGACAACTAGCGGCGGCTCCGAAGCCTCTTCGCGCCCTTCTTACCTTTGCGCCCTTCGCGTGAACCCCTTCTTTCTTACTGTCCCCCGTTGCCCGACGTCCCCGCATTCGCCTCCGCCCGGCGCGCGCGCTGTTCGGCGGCCCATTGCTGGTTGATCAGGAGCGAGCAGCCGCTCTGCCCGCCGGTGCCCACCGCCGAGCAGGTGTCGGGCAGCCCGCCCGCGACGCGCCCGACCTGGTCCACCGTCTGCGTCCGCGCGGCCCAGCTCTGGTTCGCCGCCGGAACCGGGCCGTCGTCGCGCAGCGCCTTGGGAATGCGGTACGGATTATCCAGCGTGTGGCACACGACCACTTCGGTCGCGGTCCCCGCCGGGCAGCGCTGGCCCGCGGTCAGCGTCACGTCGCGAATCCGCTGCGGCGGCTGGCCCGACTCCGCCTGCCTGTCCTGCGCGAACGCGGCGGCGGGGAGCGCAAGGGCGAGAAGGACGAAGGGCGCGCGGATCATGGCTGGTCTCCTTGAGCGGTGATAACGGTTGGTCGCGTGCTTGGCTCCCGCGCAAATGTAACGAAGTGTCACCACTCGGCCTTGGTTGATCGGCGGCGTGCGCACGCTATGGCGGACGATGCCATGATCCTCGTCATCGACAATTACGACAGCTTCACCTGGAACCTCGTCCACTACCTCCAGGAGCTTGGCGCGGAGGTCCGCGTCGAGCGCAACGACGCGCTCTCGGCGGCGGACGCGCTGGCGAGCGGAGCGGCGGCGTTCCTGATCTCCCCCGGCCCCTGCACGCCCAATGAAGCGGGCGTCAGCCTCGACCTCGTCGCCGCCTGTGCCGAGGCGAAGCGCCCGCTGCTCGGCGTCTGCCTCGGGCATCAGGCGATCGGCCAGCATTTCGGCGGGCGGGTGGTGCGCGGCGGGCTGATGCACGGCAAGACCTCGCCGTTGACGCATGACGGCACCGGCGTGTTCGAGGGGCTGCCCTCCCCCTTCACCGCCACCCGCTACCATTCGCTTGTCGTCGAGGACGTGCCGCCCTCGCTCGCGGTCAACGCCACCGCGCCCGACGGATGTGTGATGGCCTTCCGCCACCGCGAGCTGCCCATCCACGGCGTCCAGTTCCACCCCGAATCGATCGCCACCGAACACGGCCACGCGCTGCTCGCCAACTTTCTGCGGCTGGCGGGCGTGAAGGTAGCCGAGCGCGCGTGACCACCCTCGCGCGCCTGCCCGATGCCGCGACGCCCTTGTCGCGCGAGAGCGCGGCGCTGGCGTTCGCGGACATCCTCGACGGCCATTCGGATGAGCAGGCAATTGCCGGGTTCCTCGTCACGCTGGCGGACCGAGGCGAGACCAGTGTCGAGATCGCGGAGGCCGCGCGCGCGCTCCGGGCACGGATGCTCCCCGTCGACGCGCCGCCGGGCGCGATCGACGTGTGCGGGACGGGCGGCGACGGGCACCATACCCTAAACGTCTCCACCGCCGTCGCGCTGGTGGTCGCAGCGTGCGGCGTGCCGGTCGCCAAGCACGGCAATCGCGCGGCGTCCTCGAAGGCGGGCGCGGCGGATACGCTGGAGGCGCTCGGCCTCGACCTCGCGCGGGCGGGGGCGATGGCGGAGGAGACGCTCGCCGCGCTCGGCATCGGCTTCCTGTTCGCGGCCAACCACCACCCGGCGATGCGCCGCATCCAGCCAACTCGCGCGCGGATCGGGCGGCGGACGATCTTCAACCTCATGGGCCCGCTCGCCAACCCGGCACGGGTAGGTCGCCAGCTGCTCGGCATCGCCCGCCCCGACTACGCGCCGCTGTTCGCCGAAGCGTTGGCGCAGCTCGGGACGGAGGCCGCGCTGGTGGTCGCGGGCGAGGAGGGACTGGACGAGCTGTCGGGCGCGGGGCCAAGCGTGTGCGTGTGCGTCGGCGATGTCGCCCTGCCCGCGCGCGTGACGCCCGGGGACGCCGGCCTGTCGCCCTCCCCGCTGGCCGCGATCCGCGGCGGCGACCCCGCGCATAACGCCGCTGCGTTGCGCGCGCTGCTTCGAGGCGAGCGCGGGGCGTATCGCGACGCGGTACTGCTC
>CAXTTU010000150.1:0-8003 GCA_964247225.1 uncultured Sphingomonas sp.
CGCGCGCGCTGGACGCAGCTGGTCGAGCGGTGCCGGTTCGAGATGGCGCTGATCTTCCGCAGCCCCGGTTTCGTCATCATGGTCGCGATCGGGCTGGTCAACGCCTGCGCGCAGCTGATTTTCTCAGGGGAGCGCTATGGCACGCCGATCTACCCGCTGACCTTCACCGTCATCGGCCAGCTGGCGGGCGCGTTCGCGATCATGCCGATCATCATCGCGATCTATTATGCGGGCGAACTGGTCTGGCGCGACCGCGAGCGCGGCATGAACGAGATCGTCGACGCGACCGCGCTGCCCAACTGGGCATACATGCTGCCCAAGACGCTCGCGGTGGCGGGCGTGCTGGTGACGACATTGCTCGTCTCGGTCGTCGCGGCGGTGATCGTGCAGCTGTTCCGGGGCGTGACCGACCTTCACCCGGGCGAGTATCTCGGCTGGTATGTGGTGCCGTTCGCGGTCGATTTCCTGCTCTTGGCGGTGCTCGCGGTGTTCATCCAGGCGCTCAGCCCCAACAAATATGTCGGCTGGGCGGTGATGGTCGTGTTCCTCGTCGCCACCACCGTCTTCTCGACGATCGGCTGGGAGCATCCCCTCTACCAATATGGCACGACCGGCGCGTCGCCGCTGTCCGACATGAACGGCGCGCGGGTCGGCGAAGCGCGCGGCTGGTGGTTGCGCCTCTATTGGGGCGGGTGGGCGCTGGCGTTGGCGGTGGGCGCGCATCTGTTGTGGCGACGGGGGACCGATGTGACGCTCGCGCACCGGCTGCGGCTCGCGCCACGGCGGCTGCGCGGGGTGCCCGGCGCGCTGCTGGCGGCCGCGCTGGTCGTCGTTACCGCGAGCGGTGCCTACGCCTACCGGCAGATGGACCTGCTCAACACCTATCGCACCGGGCCGGACCGGGAAGCGCGGAGCGCGGCTTATGAGAAGAAATACCTGCGCTACGCCGCGTTGCACCAGCCGACGCTGACCGACATCCGCCTGTCGGTCGCGCTCCACCCGGCGGCGCGGTGGATGACGACGGACGGCGTGTATCGCTACGTCAACGACACGGGCGCGCCGCTCCGCGACCTTCACCTGCGGTTGCAGGATGAGCGCACGCGGCTGCTCGACGTCGCGATCCCGGGCGCGCGGCTCGTGATGAACGACGGGGACTTCCAGTACCGCGTCTACCGCTTCGACCAGCCGCTCGCGCCCGGCGCGTCCGGCACGATCCGGTTCCGCACGGAGCGGCGCGATCGCGGCTTTACCGCGAACGACGACGACACCCGCCTCGTCGCCAATGGCAGCTTCTTGGGCAATTGGGAGTTCGCGCCGGTGATCGGCATGAACCAGGGTGGCCTGCTCCACGACCGCGCGAAGCGGCGCAAATACGGCCTGCCCGCCGAGCTGCGCCCCGCCAAGCTGGAGGACCGCTCGGCGCAGTGGCGCAACTACATTCATGCGGACTGGGTACGCTCCGACATCACGCTCTCGACCGACGCCGACCAGGTGCCGATCGCCCCGGGCCGCAAGGTCGCGGATACGATCGCGAACGGCCGGCGCACCGCCCGCTTCGTATCGGGCGCACCGATCCTCGCCTTCTTCTCCGTCCAGTCCGCGCGCTATGCCGAGCGGTCGCGGATGGCCGACGGCGTGCGGCTGTCGGTCTATTACGACCCGCACCACCCGTTCAACGTCGACCGGATGCTGTCGGCGATGGGAACCGCGCTGCGTTATTACCGCAGCAATTTCGGTCCGTACCAGTTCGATTACGCGCGGGTCATCGAGTTCCCCGGTTATCAGACCTTCGCGCAATCGTTCGCGGGCACGATCCCCTATTCGGAGCGGCTCGGCTTTGCCGTCGACGTACGCTCGCCCGACCGGGTCGATTATGTGACCTATGTCACCGCGCACGAGCTGGGGCACCAATATTGGGCGCATCAGGTCATCAGCGCCGACATGCAGGGCGGGACGTTATGGGTCGAGACCATGGCCCAATATTCGGCGCTGATGGTGATGAAGCAGATCTATGGCCCGGACCGGATCCGCCGGTTCCTGAAGTACGAGCTCGACGACTATCTGCGCGGTCGCCGCGGCGAGGCGGTGGCGGAACAGCCGCTCGCCCGCGTCGAGGATCAGGGGTACATCCATTACAACAAGGGCGCGCTGGCGCTGTACCTGCTCCAGGACCGGCTGGGCGAGGCGCGCGTCAACCATATGCTCGCCGGGTTGCTCGACCGGTATCGCTTCCGCGGGCGGCCCTATCCGCGCTCGACCGACCTGATCGACGGTTTCGCCTCGCTCGCGCGGACACCGGAGGAGCGGCTGCTGGTCGCCGACCTGTTCGACCGGATCACCTTGTGGGACCTGAAGGCGAGAACGGCGACGACGCGCCGCCTGCCCGACGGGCGGTGGGAGACGCTGCTGACCGTGGACGCGGCGAAGTTCTACGCCGACGGACAGGGTAACGAGAAGCCGACGCCGGTCGCCGAGACGCTCGACATCGGCGCGTTCACCGCCAAGCCGGGCTACGGTGCCTTCTCGCGCGCGGACGTGCTCGCGATGGAGCAACGACCGTTCCACAGCGGCGTCCAGCAGGTACGCCTCGTCACCGCCCGCCGCCCGGCGTTCGTCGGCGTGGACCCGTACAACAAGTTCATCGACCGGAACGGTGACGACAATGTCGTGCCGGTCGGATAAGGCGCGGCGGTCGGGGTTGGTCGCTGTTCCTGCACCTTGATGAGCCGGCATGAGAAAGCGCGTCGAGCCTGCCCACGCCAATTGCTCCTCGTTTACCGCAGCGCTTTCAAGAGCATTCCTTTTACGCCGAGTCGGCTCTGAAGCCTGACAACGGACACGCCGAACTTGTGGCTCTCCTCGTCATAACAGCCCGTTTTCCAGACCCGGCCGATGCTGCCGTCCGCATAGACCCAAGAAAGCGTCAACCCGCCGATATCTGTCATCCATGAACGACAGTCCTCCGCCAGCTTTCGTTTTGACCCGCCCCGTTGGCGAAACGGAGCAAGCTCAAGGGCGGTCTGACGAAATTGGCCGGTCCGCAGCTTCCACCTGTGCGACGTTCCGTTCATCTTGTCGGTGAACTCGACCGTCCCGTGCTGGTCGATGGAATAGGTCACGTTGCTCGCGGGTTCGAGGGACGCCTCCGACACCACGATCTCGATCACGGGGTTCGGTCCCCCCAACCCCGCCTTGGCGCTCGGGTCCGCACATCCGGACAGGCAGACCGGCCATAATGCCATGCCGAACCGCAACAGACCTCCGACGCCCGTCCGGCGTGCGGCCCTGAACCGTGACCTGAATCCGACCTCGATCATCGGGTCGCCAAACCGAAGGTCATCCGCGCCATCACTGCCCCCGATCGGTCTCAGGTGTTAGCGGCAGGCGCTTAACGAACTCCCTCCTTCCGGCGCGCGCCCGTTGCGCGGCTACTCCGCCGCCGCTGCCACCGGGGAGCCGCGGCCTTCACTCAGCAGCGCGTCGAAATAGGCGATCGTGCGCTCCAGTCCCTCGTCGAGCTGGACGCGCGGGGTCCAGCCGAGCACGTCGCGGGCGAGCGAAATGTCCGGGCGGCGCTGGCGCGGGTCGTCCTGCGGCAACGGGCGGTGGACGATCCGTGAGCGCGAACCGACCAGCGCCACCACCTTGCGCGCGAGCTCCAGCATCGTGAACTCGCCCGGATTGCCGAGATTGACCGGGCCGGTACACTCCTCGCCCGTCGCCATCATCGCGATCAGCCCCGAGACGAGATCATCGACATAGCAGAAGGACCGCGTCTGCCGCCCGTCGCCATAGATGGTGATGTCCTCGCCCCCAAGCGCCTGGACGATGAAGTTCGACACCACGCGCCCGTCCTGCGGGTGCATCCGGGGGCCATAGGTGTTGAAGATGCGCACCACCTTGATCGGCAGCGCGTGCTGGCGGCGATAGTCGAAGAACAGCGTCTCCGCGCAGCGCTTGCCCTCGTCATAGCAGGAGCGCGGGCCGACCGGGTTGACGTTGCCCCAATAGCCTTCGGGCTGCGGATGCACCGCCGGGTCGCCATAGACCTCGCTGGTTGACGCCTGCAGGATACGCGCGCCCGTCCGCCTGGCGAGGCCGAGCATGTTGAGCGCACCGAGCACGCTGGTCTTGGTGGTGTGGACCGGGTCCGCCTGGTAGTGGACGGGCGAGGCGGGGCAGGCGAGATTGTAGATCTCGTCCGCCTCGACCTGCAGCGGCGCGGTTACGTCGTGGCGGACCAGCTCGAAACCGGGATGGCCGATCAGCGCCGCGACATTGGCCGCGTCGCCGGTGAAGAAATTGTCGACGCACACGACCTTGTGTCCCGCGGCCAGCAGCCGCTCGCACAGATGGGAGCCGATGAACCCCGCGCCGCCGGTGACCAGCACCTTCTTGCGCGCGTCGGTAGTGAGCTTCTTGGCCATCGTCCCCCATTCGCTCGCCCGCGCGCAGCTTTGTAGCTGTCGCTGCACCGTCGGGCGGAGGAGGTCAAGGCACCCGCTCGCCCCGCCGCGCGGCAAGACGCACAGGAACGGGATGGGCACCGCGCGCCGCTCAGTCCGGAATGCGCACCCGCCGGACGATCAGCCCGGCGACCGAGGGCGCCTCCGCACCCGCGACGAGGAGCGGCCGGTAATCGCCGACGATGCGCAACTGCGCCACCTGATGCCCGCGTGACACCAGCACCAGCGCCAGCTGTTCGAGCTCATGCCGGGTGACCACGGGCGCGTCCCCCGTCTGCCAGACCGGGCGGTCCGGGTCATAGCCGAAGGTGAACACGCCGAGCCCGCCCGGCAGCAGCGCCTTGAGCGCGCGCTCGACCTCGCTTTTCCACGCGCGCGCGGAGCGTGACCGGAGGCTGAGGTCGGAGCGCCAGAGGAAGTCGTTATTGACCGCGGCATCCGATGCACCGTCGTCCCGGCACCGCGCCTCCACGCCCCGCCCGCGCAACCAGTGCGCCACCGGCCCCGCGCCCGCGCCCATGCCGAGGCCGCGCGCGTCGCCGCGGAGCATCCCATACGCCTCCAGCGCGCGCGCGGTGTACGCGACTGCCCAGCGCTCGGCCGCGTTCGCCGCGTCGGGCAGCGCCGCCTCCCCAAGGACCGCGCGCGCTTCGGCAGACCGCAGCTGATCCTTTGTCGCGACCTGCGACACGGGCGCGCGCAAGGTCGGCGGGTCGGTCGATACCAGCAGCGCACCGCGCCGCGACGCCACCTCGCCATGCGCGGAGTTGCGCGCCTCGGTACCGTGGTCCGCCTCGTCGACCTCCGCGGGCCTGTCGAGTATGATCCGCAAGCCTTGCGCCCGCGCGTCCGTGTCGCCCAGCACCGTCCCGTAGAGCGCGTAACGGCAGTTACGGAACGCCTCGAACCGGACCAGCAGCTCGCCGCCATTCTGGGTCAGCCGGTTGAACGCGATGCGGTCGGCGGTGACCAATGTCAGCCGCGGCTGCTCGCCCGGGCGCAGCATATGGACGCGGACGGCCAGGGTGCCGGTCCTGGCGGACAGGCCCTCGAACGTCACCCGCGCCTGCGCGTGCCCGCGCCCGACGGTCACATAGTCGGTGTGGAACACATAGCCCGGGTCGTCGCCCTCGTCGCCCTCGACCAGTCCCGCGACGCGGCTGGCGACACCCGGCTGATAGGCGAAGGGATCAAGCGCGTGATGGTCGGTGGCGGTGTCGGACAGGTCGCTGATGGTCACGCTGGTCCCGCCTCGGGCCCGTCGCCCGCCCACGCCAGATAGGCGCCCGGTCCCGGCGGGCAAGTGTGCGAGCGCTTGACCCGGCGGGCGGCGGGCCCCAACGGCGGGGCTCTCTCGCACGGTGGATGGTGATGCTCAATCTGGCGCTCGGCACCGTGATCGACGACGCGGGGCGTTCGCGGTTCGTGACGGGTGTCGGGCAGGCGGGGCACGCGATCTATGGCCCGTACGAGTTCCGGGAAGCCGGGGCCTACCGCGTCGATTTCTCGGTCGAGCTCGCGGCGGCGGATCGTCCGCGCGGCAACCCGGTCTGCGCGGTGCTCGACGTGGTGCGCGACGGCGGCAGCGATGTTCTGGTCAGCCGGAAGCTGCGCGTCTCCGACCTGACGGCGGGCCGCACGAGCTTTCGGCTGCCGTTCGATCTCGAACGACGCTCAAAGCTCGAATACCGGGTGTGGGTCTCGGGTGCGGTGCCGCTCAGGTTGGACGAACACCGGCGGGTGGATCGGCGCAACGAGGACGCGCAGCCGGTCGCGATGGCGCCCGACTTTCCCCCGCCGGACGCGGACCTGCCGGACTATGTTCGCGCCAACTACCAGCGGTTTCGGGAGCATTACGACCGGGGGTTCGGATTGGCGATCGTTGACGGCTCGGCGGTCCTCGGCAAGGACGGCCTGTTCTTTCATGTCCGCTGCGACGATGATTTCAACTTCATCGGTGAGGTGTTCCTCGGCAACGTTTACAATTTCATCACCGACGGTCCGGTGTGCGCAATCGATGTCGGGATGAACATCGGCTTTTCGTCGCTGCAGTTCGCGCAAAAGGCGAATGTAGAGGAGGTGTTCTCCTTCGAGCCGTTTCCCGAGACCTATGCCCGCGCGCTCGATAATATCGCGCTGAACCCGCCGCTTGCCGCCAAGATCACCCCCGCCTGCATCGGCCTGTCGGACCGCGACTGGACGGGCGAGATCGGCATGGCGAACTCGGACGATTCGGGCAGTCGGACGGTGGTCGCGAGCACGGGCGACCGGCCGGTCACCGTCACGCTTCGCGATGCCGGCGAGACGCTCCGCCCCATCCTGCGGAGCGCGCGCGAGCGGGGACTGCGCACGGTGCTCAAGGTCGATTGCGAGGGATCGGAGTTCGCGATCTTCCGCTCGCTCGAGCGCGCGGGACTGTTCGCCGACATCGACGCGGTGATGGTCGAATGGCACGCGATGTTCGACGAGGTGAACCAGCTCGACCTTATCCGCCCACTGCGCGACGCGGGGTTCATCGTGTTCGACCAGTCGCCGCCGAGCGGCAACGGCTTCTTCTACGGCGTGAGGCTCGCGAACCGGTAGACTTGTTGGAGCGATTGAGAGAACAATACGGGAACACTGATTCGCGAAAGGTTCCCATGAGCGACAGCCACCTCCTTGCCGATCTCCACCCGCGCGTCCGCGCCATGGCGGGCGAGCTGCTCGGGCGCTCGCACGATGCGGGGGTGCCGCTCACCGTCACCTTTACGCTCCGCTCGATGGCGACGCAGACCGCCCTGTACGCGCGCGGGCGCAGCTGCCCGGGGTGCGTCGTCACCAACGCGCGCGCGGGCTACAGCTTTCACAATTACGGGCTGGCGGTCGATGTCGCGCCCACCGAACTGCTCGCCCTGCCGCATTGGGGCGACACGCCCGCACATCAGGCGCATACGACCGCGCTGTGGCGGCAGGTCGGCGCGATCGGCAAGGCGCTCGGCTTTCGCTGGGGCGGCGATTTTGCGCGGCTCGTCGACCGACCGCATTTCGAATGGTCGGGCGACCTCAGCCTCGCGCAGCTGCGTCGCGGAGCGCGGTGCCCCGATACGATTTCAGGAGGAGAGAAGGCATGAAGATAAACCTTGGACGCTGGGCGACGGTGCTCGCCCAACTCGCGCTTGCCGCCCCCGCGCTGATCGCGGCGGCGCGCCCGGTGGTGGACGCGGCGAAGCGACCGCGCGCTTAGGATAAATTAGGCGTTACCCCTCCCCTTCGCCCGTTTACGAATGGGCGACGGGGCAATATCGCATCGGCTTCGTCCCACGGCGGGACGCGGGTGAGAAGCGGGCGTGACGGCGACGTTGTTGGCGGAAGAAGAGCGCGAAGTCGCCCCGGCGCGGGCCCCCGGCCCTCCGCCCTACCGACTGGAGATGTCCGCGCCCGAGCGGCCATGGTGGTGGGCGTGGGACCGTACCGCCGTGCTCGCGCTGGGCATCATCGCGGGCTTCCTGCTCGGCCTGTCGTTCAACGCCGCCGGGCGCGCGGCGATGTGGGCGATGC
>CAXTTU010000151.1:0-4880 GCA_964247225.1 uncultured Sphingomonas sp.
CCGCCACCCCCGACCAGACCTTTCCCGCCAGCGCCACCAAGGTCCAGGCGCTGCTTGGCATTGGCGATTGCGTCGCGTTCGACGTCGCGGCGGTGTGCTCGGGCTTCCTCTATGCGATTCAGGTTGCCGACTGCATGATCCGCGCGGGCGCGCACACACGCGCACTGGTGATCGGCGCGGAGACGTTCAGCCGCATCCTCGACTGGGAGGACCGCGCCACCTGCGTGCTGTTCGGCGACGGCGCGGGCGCGGTGGTGCTGGAGGCGAGCGACGAGGGGGAGCGCGGCATCCTCGCCACCCGGCTCCACGCGGACGGGCGTCACAACGACCTGCTCTATGTCGATGGCGGGCCCTCCACCACGGGAACCGTCGGCAAACTGAGAATGAAGGGGCGCGAGGTGTTCCGCCACGCGGTCACCAACCTCGCCGCAGTGCTGGGCGAGTCGCTGGCGGCGGCGGGCTTGAGCACGAGTGACGTCGATTGGGTCGTCCCGCATCAGGCGAACGCGCGTATCCTCGACGCGACCGCGAAGAAGCTGGGGCTCGCGCCCGAGAAGGTCGTCGTCACCGTCGATCGGCACGCCAACACCTCGGCCGCCTCCGTGCCGCTCGCGCTCGACGCAGCGGTGCGCGACGGGCGCGTCCGGCCGGGGCATCTGGTGGTGCTCGAAGCAATGGGCGGCGGCTTCACCTGGGGCGCGGCGGTGGTGCGGATGTGACGCGCCTTTCCCCACGATTGCCATATGTTAAAAGGGCTTCCGGTCGGCGCGTTGCTTTGATACACCCTCGCCCGAACAGGGACGAGAAGACGATGGCGACCATGGGATCGGCGGTGCTCGCGCCGCGCGTACGGACGGTAAGCTCGGCCGAGCAACCGCAGGCGGGCACCTTGACCCGTGCGGACCTCGCCGAAGCGCTCCACAAGCAGGTCGGGCTGTCACGCGCCGAGTCGTCGGGTGTGGTGGAGCAGGTGCTGCGGCACATGTGCGAGGCGCTGTCGCACGGCGACAATGTCAAGATCTCGGGCTTCGGCACCTTCATGCTCCGCGACAAGGGCGAGCGCGTCGGGCGTAACCCCAAGACGGGCGAGGAAGTGCCGATCGCGCCACGCCGCGTGCTCACCTTTCGCGCGAGCCAGATGATGCGCGAACGCATCGTCAGCGCGGGCTAAGCCGACGCGCGGATGGCGGGACCCGATACGCCCCAATCCGCGTCAGGCAAATCCGCGCAGGCGTTCCGCACGATCGGCGAGCTGGCGGCCGAAACCGGGCTGCCCCAGCATGTGCTGCGCTATTGGGAAACCAAATTCGGCCAGCTCCGCCCGCTCACCCGGGCCGGGAATCGCCGCTACTACCGGCCCGAGGACGCGGCGCTGGTCCGGCGCATCAACGCGCTGCTCAACGAACAGGGCTACACCATCCGCGGCGTCCAGAAGCTGCTCGCGGCGGAGATCAAGAGCGTCCCCGCGCCGGTCGCCGACCCCCACGCCGAACTCCGCGCGATCCGCGACTGGCTCGCGGAGGCGCTGGCGGAAGACGTGGAATAGGATTGCGGGTGTACTGCATAGAATACCTATCAAATGCGAGCACCCCCAAGCTCCTCCCCCGCAAGGGGGAGGGGGACCGCCGACATAGTCGGTGGTGGAGGGGAGGACTCCCCTGCGCCTGCCGGGAGTCCTCCCCCTCCGTCACGCCTTCGGCGCGCCACCTCCCCCTTGCGGGGGAGGAGCGGCCAACTGCCGTTTCTGGACAACAATCCTCAAAACGGGTCCCGCCCGGTCTCGCGCCTGATCCGGCACCACGGGCAGGCGTCGGCGCTTGGGTGATAGCGGTGGCGGGGCGAGCGTGGGCAGGCGACCAGCTCGCGCTCGAAGCGCTGGAGATAGTCGACCCACTGCACCGGCCTCGGCCGCAGCCCCGCGCCGCCGACGGGCGCGAACGCCGCCTCGAACGCGGCGGCGAGCATCGGCGACATGTCCGCCAGCCGTGGCGTTCCCGGCGGCGGCGACAGGCCAGTGCGGCGCGCGCCATAGGCGAACCGGTATTCGCGGATCGCCGCACCGAGCTCGATATCGCGCACGCCCACGCCGGTGAACGGGTGCCGCCCCATGAACAAGAGGTAGAAGATCAGCGTCGCCAGCCCGAACGCGTCATGGTTGCGCGTCCGCTCCTCGCGCTCGAGATCGCGGCCGCGCAGTTCGGGCGGGGTGAACTCGTCCTTGCCGACACCGCACAGATGCCGCTCCCCCGCCGCGCCGACCTGAAACGAATCGGCGTCGATCAGCGCTACCGTCGCCTGCTCGGCGACGAGCACGCCCGATTCGTTGAGGTCGCCGACGACACAGCCCGCATAATGCACCCCCGCCATCGCGCGCGCGGTGTTCGCCGCCGCGCGGACCAGGAACGCGAAGTCCGCGCGCGGGAAATGGTTGCGGCGATAGGCGGGGTTGTAGAGCTGGATTACCGGCAGATGCTGCGTCACCCGGCGCATCAGGAAACCGATGAACAGGCCGCGATTGTCGAACGCGGCCTCCAGCGGAAAGGCGACCAGGTCCGACTTGCGCCACAATTGCTCCGCAATCATCGCCGCGATCTTGGGCGCGCGGGAGCGGCGATGGCGTTCGTGGTAAAGCTTGATCAGCCGGTTGGGCCGGTTCGCCAGCGCGAACACCTCGCCCTCGCCGCCGCCGCCGACCCGCTCGCCGAGCACCACCCGCTGCCCGGCCTCCGTCCGCAGCAAGGGGGGTATCACGCGCGAACCGCGAGGATCAGTGACTTGTCGTCATCGGTGCGCGCGTTCAGCGTCTCGCCCGCGAGATAGCCGCGCAGCCCCCGCGACAGCGCGCGGTCGCACCCCGTCGCCTCGCTCGCGCGAACGGGCGTGAACATCGTGTCGAAAAAATCGGGATGCGCGCGCCTCGCCGCCATCTGCAGCACGAGATGCTCGATCCCGTCGCTGAACAGCGCCAGCGAACGCGCCGGGCGGTCGTGGAGCGTCAGGCGGAGCTGCGGCGCGGCGTCCGTCACGAAATAGGTCGTGCCCGCATATTCGCCGCTCGCGGGCCAGCTGCCGATCGCCCAGCCCGCGTCGTCGCCGTCGAGCACGCACGCGCCGTCGCCGACATGCGCGACCAGCGTCGCGGTCGGCGTGGCAAAGGCGGCGACCATCGTCGCAGCGAAGTCGCGCGGGGTGGCCTCGCGCGCCGCCGCGAGCGCGGCGATCCGCTCGCGGGCCGCCTCCAGCCACACGCGCACCTCGTCCTCGCCGGGCAACTCGGCCTCGCGGACGAACCACGCCGCCGCCCGCGCGCCGATCTCCCGCACCACCGCCCGGCTACCCTCGCGCGAGTAGCGCGCCGAGCCCGCGCCGTCGGACACGCAGGCGGTCAGCACCGCGCCCGCCGGCCCTGCGACCGAGCGCACCGCGACCGCGTCCTGGCATGGCAGCCCCAGCCCCTCGTGCGACGTCCCCACCGCGCGCGCCGCGGCCCATCGCCACCCGCTCACGCCGCGACGGTGCCCCAGCCATTATCCGCCGTCGGGTTGGCGACGCGCACCTCCTCGCCCGGCTTGGACGAGGACACCGCCTTCAGCGAATTGGACAGCCACAGGAACAATTCCTTGAAGCTCAGCCCCTTGAGCTTCAGCGCCGCGCGCGCGGGCGGCGAGATCTGGTTGAGCACGTCCATGCTCGCGCCCTCAACGCCAATCGCGTAGAAGGAGAATGCGCGGTCCGCCTCGCCCTGATGCACCAGCCGCGCCGCCGCCTTCCAGTCGTCGGTCGGTGCGCCGTCGGTGATGAGGATGATCCACGGGCGATAAAAGCCGACGCCGGCATTGCGATATTCCTGCTTGCGGTCAGCAAGGAGATCGATGCCGGTCTGGATTGCCGCGCCGACCGGCGTGTCGCCGTTCGCGTCGAGCACCGGCGCGACGAAACTCTCCGCGCCGACGAACCCGGTCAGGTCGCGCACCGGGCCGAAGGTGACGATCGCCAGCTCCACCCGCTTGGCGGCGAGCAGGTCCGCGCGCAGCTCGTCGCGGAGCAGCTGGACGCCCGCGTTGAGCTGCGTGATCGGCGCGCCGCCCATCGAGGTGGAGGTGTCGAGCAGCAGCACCACCGCGCAGCGCCGCTCCGGATTGTCGGTGAACGGCGCGACGTCCCCGAACGGCTTTTGATCGAACGCCATGACGAGCTCCCTTGTCTCGCGCGGGGTGTTCCACCTTCCCGCGCGCGGGGGCAAGACGAAATAGGCTTGCGTCGCCCGCGCTGGGAGTGGAGCAAGGGCGCGGGGACCGATATGGCAGATTTGGACCACAGACCGGCGGCGATCCGATCGTTCAACTTCGCCGCAGGCGCGGCGCTGGCGGTGACGCTGGCGGTCCATGCCTATGCGTTCTGGCGCGGGCCCAACCCGTTCGTGCTCGCCGCGTGCAACCTCCTCGTCATCCTCGGGCTCGCGCTGGCGGCGATCCGCGCGCATCGCGCGTCGGGCGGGCGGTTCGATTCCGCGGTTGGCGCGGAGACGGTGGTCGCGTTCGGCGTACTCGCGCTGATTCTCGGGCTCGCCACCGCGATCAGCCCGCTGCTCCGCCACGGCGCGGACGCGCTGACCTTCGATGCGGCGACGTTGCGCCAGCTAGGGCGCCCGTTCGTGCAGGGGCTGGTCGCGGCGGGGCTCGCGCCCGTCGTCGCGGTGCTGCTCCGCCATGCGTCGGCCGAGCTCGACGACGATCCCGCGACCGAAGCCGACCAGCTCGGCGACGCGCTTGCCTATCTGACCGGACAGATCGCGGCGGCGGTGGAAGCGGCGGCGACGCTGACCGGCTCGCTCGAGACTGCCGCCACCGCCGCCGCGCGGATCGGCCCCGATCTCGGAC
>CAXTTU010000151.1:4890-7997 GCA_964247225.1 uncultured Sphingomonas sp.
CGGCATCTCGGTGAGATCGCCGACGCCGCCGCGCGCGCGGGGCCCGGCGTATCAAGCGGCGTCGCCGCGCTGACGGGCGCGCTGCACACGGGCGGACGTCGTTTCACCGACGAGATGGAGAGCGCCGGGCGCGGGCTCGCCTCGGGGCTGGCCGACACCGAGGCGCGCGTGGCGGCGCTGGGCGTCGCCGCCGACACGGGCGTCGCCGAGCTGAGCCGCCTGTCGACCGCGCTGGGGAGCGTTTCCACCAATGCGGGCGAGACGGGCGAACTGTTCGAGGCGCTCAACGCGCTCACCGCCTCGGTCGAAGCCTTCGTCGCGCGCCGCCAGGCAGCATGAGCAAGCCGCGGCGGCGCGGCGGCTCGTCGCTCCACCTGCAGATGGGGCAGGAGACGATCTACCTTTTGCTCACCGGCGGCCTGTTCGTCTCCTTGCTGCTGTCGCTCTACATCCTGTCGCGGCGCGGGCCGACGGAGCAGCCGCCGATCGTGACGCTGGGCGAGGCGAACGGTTACACGTTCGCAGCCGGGTCGGCGGCAATCAGCCCCGCCTTCGCGCGCCAGCTTACGGGCGTTGCCGCGCCGCGCGTCCGCGAGATCGCCGACCGTTATCATGCGCCGGTGATCGAGGTGATCGGCCATACCGACGAGGTGCCGGTCACGCGCACCAGGCAGAGCGACCTCGACGAGTCGCTCATCCCTTGGCTGCGCGGGGGGCGGCAGGAGCCGGTGGCGGGCGACAATGTCGGGCTCGGCATGGCGCGCGCGGTCGCGGTCGCGCGCGCGCTGCGCGGCGCGGGGCTGGACGCGCGCTACACGATCATCCCGCTGTCCGCCGGGCCGCTGGTGCTGCCGGGCGACCGCGTCACCGACGGTCGCGACGCCGCCGACGATCAGCGTCGCCGCCGGATCGAAGTGCGGCTACGTCGTCCCGGCGAGGCGGTGCACTAGCTCCCAACGCGTGAGCACGGTGTCAAGCAGCTCGGACACGCGTTCGCCGTCCTCCGCCTGTTCGCGCGTCGCGCCGGGCCGATCGGGGTGATGCCGCCACCGCAGCTCCTTCCACCGCTGGAGCGCTTCCGGCCAGTTCGCCGCCGCGCCAATCGCCGCGCCGGTCTCGGTCGATGCGGCGGGCGCGTACGCTGGTCCGAGCAGCGACCGGAGCAACTCGTTCGCCTTTGCCATATGGCCAATCTCGGTCGCCGGATCGCCACGCGCGCCAAGTCGTTCGAGCACGGTCGCTTCCGCGTCCTCGAATGCAGCGATGGTGGCCCGCATCCGGGTGCCCGTGCGCTCGTCCGCGATTGTGGGCCAAGCCGCCACTAGCGCCGCGCGCAGCCGCGCATGGTCGTCGAGCAGTCGCGCGATCTCCTCGATCGCCGGGTGCTCGCGCACCGCGCTCCTGACGCCGGCGGGGAGCAGGTCCTCCGGCCAATGCTCCGCGACCCCGGCGGGCGCGACCGCGCGCGCCTGGGCGAGCGCCGCCGTGATGCGGGTTGAGTCGCCCGACAGCAACCCTTCGCGCACGCGCTCGGCCTCGACCGGCGGCATCCGCGCCATCCCCGACTCGGCGCGGAGCAGCGCGGCTAATCCCTCCTCCGCCCCGACCCTCTGAAGAAACCGCTCCACCGCCGCGCCGACATCGTCGTCCGCCTCCACCAGCGGCCAGATCAGCCGGGGCGGCGGTCCGAGCCCGCACTCACGGAACAGGTCGAACACCGCCGCCCGCCGCAACGCGCGTCGGCGCGGCGAAGCGGGCGCGGCGGCTGTCGGGGCTGCCGCTACCGGCGGCACCGGTCGCGCGGTGACAAAGGCGGGAGCACTCGGGGGAGGCGCAGGCGCCTCGGTCGCCGGTATGGCCCGTATGCGCCGCACCCGCCTTGCCGTCGTGGCGGGCTCGCCCAACACCCAGCGGACGAGCCGCCCGGCACCGTCCCGCGCGCGCGTCCAGACCCGCTCGCCCGTCACCGCTCGCGCGTCGCGGCGAACCGCACCTTGGGATAGCGGTCCTGGACATAGCCGATCTCCCACGCACTCTTGGCGAGGAACACCGGGTTGCCGTCGCGGTCCTTGGCCATCGCGGTGCGGTTGAGGTCTGCGAACGCCTTGAGGTCGGCCGCGTCGCCTGTCACCCAGCGCGCGGTGTCGAACGGCGCGGGCTCGAGCGCGGCGGCGACCTTGTACTCCGCGTCAAGGCGGCTGAGCAGCACGTCGAGCTGCAACTGGCCGACAACCCCGATGATCCAGTTGGAGCCGATCTCGGGATAGAAGACCTGCGTCACCCCCTCCTCGGCCATGTCGTCGAGCGCCTTCCTCAGCTGCTTGGTCTTGGTCGGGTCCTTGAGCTGGACCCGCCGCAGAATTTCGGGCGCGAAGTTGGGCAGGCCGGTGAAGCGCACGTCCGCCCGCTCGCTCAGCGTGTCGCCCACCCGGAGCGTGCCGTGATTGGGGATGCCGATAATGTCGCCCGGAAACGCCTCGTCCGCGACCTCGCGGTTCTGCGCGAAGAACAGGATCGGCGAATGCACCGCGATCGGCTTGCCCGAGCCCGACGGGGTCAGCTTCATGCCGCGCTTGAACGTCCCCGAGCACAGCCGCATGAACGCGATCCGGTCGCGGTGCTGCGGGTCCATGTTCGCCTGCACCTTGAAGACGAAGCCGGTAACCTCGTCCGCGGTCGGCGCGACGGGCGCGGGCTCGGCGGGCTGCGGGCGCGGGCCGGGAGCGAACTCGGCGAGCGCGGCGATCAGCTCGGCAGGCCCGAAATCCTTGAGCGCGGAGCCGAAATAAACGGGCGTCAGGTCGCCCGCGCGATACCGGTCGGCATCGAACGGCGCATAGCCCGCCTCGGCGAGCTCCATCTCGTCACGCACATCGTCCGGGAGGGTCGGATCGGCGTCGATCCTGCCCTGGAACGTGCGGCTGTCGCCATCGGGCCGCCGCACCTGGCGGGCGCGAAGATCGTATACGCCTTCGAACACCCCGCCCATGCCGACCGGCCACGACATCGGGCACACGTCGAGCTGGAGCTGATCCGCGACCTCGTCGAGCAGCTCGAACGGCGCGCGGCCCTCGCGGTCGACCTTGTTGATGAAGGTGATGATCGGC
>CAXTTU010000152.1:0-7988 GCA_964247225.1 uncultured Sphingomonas sp.
GCGCTGGCGCGGATGGACGAGCCCGCGCGCCCGGCGCTGCTGCTGTTCCCGCGCTTCGGCTTCGCGCCCGCGGTGCGCGAGGTGGCGCGGAGCGAGGCGTTCGTGCGGCTGACGGGCGCGTCGACAAATTATCAGGCGCTGGGCGAGGCGGGGTTCGTGGCGCTGGCGCGGCTGGTGCGCGAGGTGCCCGCGCGGGCGGTGGATTATCCCGACACGCAGACCGCGCTGGCGCAGGTGGAGGCGTTGTGGGGTTAAACTCCCGCCTCCTCACCCGCGCGTTGGCCGAGCCCGGGTCGGTGCTCCTACTCGACGCAGGCGGTTGGACCGCGCTTATTGCGATAGCGCGCGCGGAGCAGTTGCTCGCCTCGCTCGCGTGGCGCGTCAACGGGCTCGCGGTCCCGCCCCGCGCGCGCGCGATCCTCGACGAAGCGCGCAGCGGCGCTGAGGTCGAGCGGGTCGCGGCGTTGTGGGAAGCGGAGATGGCTCGGCGCGCGCTGGCCCGCGTTGACGCGCCGGTGGTGCTGCTCAAGGGGACCGCCTTCGTCGCCGCCGGGCTTGCGGCGGGGCGGGGGCGGCGGATCGGCGACCTCGACCTGCTCGTCCCCCGCGCCGCGCTGACGGCGGCGGAGGCGGCGTTGCTCGCCGCGGGTTGGGAATGGGTCAAGGAAGACGCGTATGACAACGGCTATTACCGCCGCTGGATGCACGAGCTGCCCCCGCTGATCCACCGCGAGCGCGACCGGATGATCGACGTCCACCACACCATCCTGCCGCCAACCGCGCGCATCACCCCGGACGCGGCGGCATTGATCGAGGGGAGCGTCGCGCTCGGCAATGGACTGCGCGTGCTCTCGCCCGAGGACATGGTGATCCACGCCGCGCTCCACCTGTTCGCGGATGGCGACCTGTCGGGGGGCTTGCGGAACCTGTGGGACATCGACCGGCTGCTCCGCGAGTTCGACGGCGAGGGCTGGTGGGAGCGGCTCCACGCGCGGGCAGCGCTCCACGGCGCGGTCGGGCCGGTGATGCGGGCGGCGCGGCAGGCGGCATCGCTGTACGACACGCCTATACCGGAGGGCTGGCGGGTGTTCGACGGCCTCGATCCACTGATTCGCCGCCGCCTGCTGGCGCGCGACGGCTGGGGCCGGTCGACCCGGCCCGCGACGCGGCTGGGCTTCTATGTCCGTTCGCACTGGCAGCGGATGCCGCCCGGCCTGCTCGCGCGACATCTGTGGACCAAGTGGCGACGGTCAGGCGGCTGAGCGCCCGCGCCGCATCGCCGCCGCGATCAGCAGCACGACCGCGATTGCTATCGTGTCCGCGATCCAGTCGCGAATGTCGCAGTCCCGGTGCAGCGCGGGGATCGCCTGCAGCACCTCGATCAACGCGCCCACGAAGGACAGTCGCTCGCCGATGCGGAGCAGCTCCGCGCGCGGCCAGGCCAGTGCGGCGAGCAGCGACAGCGTCGCAAAGGCGAGCATGTGCTGGAACTTGTCGCCGAACCCGTCGGTCGGCAGATGCGGCGGCTCCGGCAGCAGCGCCATCACCACCGCAAAGGCGAGCGCGGCCCAGAACAGCGTGAGGAACACCATGCGCCGGGTCACCGCGCAAGTCCCTCCAGCGCGGGGATCAGCTGGTCGAACCCGTCGATCACCGCGTCCGCGCCGAGGTCAGCCACCGGCTGCGAGAGGAAGCCGAAGCTGACCGCCACCGCTGGGAGCCCAGCGTTATGCGCGCCTTCGATATCGTAGACCGTATCACCGACGAACGCCGCGCGCCCCCCGCCGCAGCGACGCACCAACTCCAGGATCGGCCCTGCCGCGGGCTTGCGCTCGGGTGTCGTGTCGCCGCCGATCACCGCCGCGAACCGGTCTATCAGGCTTAGCTGCTCCAGCACTTCGCGCGCGAGCCGCTCGTATTTGTTGGTCATTATCCCAACCGTGACACCCCGCGCGCGCAACGCGTCCACCGCCTCGATCGCGCCGGGGAAGGGGCAAGTGTGGACAGCGATGTTCGCCTGGTAATGGTCGAGCAGCCGCCGCTGGAGCACATCGAGCTCCGCCTCGCTGCATCCGCCCGTCGCCTGCATCCCCTGCGCGAGCATGTGCCGCGCGCCGCCGCCGATCATCGGGCGGATCTCGGCCACGCTCAGCGTCGGACGGCCCGCGCTCGCCAGTGCGTGGTTGACCGCCGCCGCGAGGTCGCCGCTGGTGTCGAGCAACGTGCCGTCGAGGTCGAAACCGACCACAGCGAAGGGAAAGCGGGCCATGCTGCATTGCGCCATCCGGGAACGGGCTGGCGAAAGCAAGCTGCGCGTGGCACTCGCCCATGCCATGTCCAACGCCGTCCCCCGCCCGATCGCCGCCATTATCCTCGCCGCGGGGAAGGGCACGCGGATGAAATCGGACACGCACAAGGTGCTCCACCCGATCGCCGGGCGGGCGATGATCGAGCATTTGATGGAGAGCGTGGAGGCGCTGTCACCCGAGCGGGTCGTGGTGATCGTGGGCGACCGGCGCGAGCAGGTCGAGGCGGCGCTGGCCGGGCGCGCAACCTTCGCGGTGCAGGCGCCGCAGCTCGGCACCGCACATGCGGTGCTGCAGGCGCGGGAGGCGCTGGCCGGGTGGAACGGCGACGTGCTGATCCTGTCGGGCGACGTGCCGTTCATCCGCCCGGAGACGATGCGGCGGATGATCGCCGCGCTACACGCCGATCCCGCGCCCGCCGCGGTGGTGCTCGGCTTCCGCCCGCCCGATGCCGCCGCCTATGGTCGCATCGTCGCCGACCCGGCGGGGGTGATCGCCAAGATGGTCGAGCATGGGGACGCGAGCGAGGAGGAGCGGCGGGTGGGCCTGTGCAACTCCAACCTGTTCGCGATCCGCGCCGCGGACCTGTGGCCGCTGCTCGACCGGGTCGGCAACGACAACGCGCAGGGCGAGTACTACCTGCCCGACATCGTCACCGTCGCGACCGCCGACGGGCGAACCGCGCGGGTCATCGAGGGCGAGGCGGGCGAGGCGATCGGCCCAAATTCGCGCGCCGACTTCGCGCTGGCGGAGGCGGAGTGGCAGGCGCGGCGGCGGATGACCGCGATGGCGGACGGCGCGACGCTGCTCGCGCCCGAGACGGTGTGGTTTGCGTTCGACACCGTGATCGGTCGCGACGTGACGATCGAGCAGAATGTGGTGTTCGGCCCCGGCGTCAGCGTCGCGGACGGGGCGACGATCCACGCCTTTTCGCACCTGGAGGGCGCGACGGTCGGCGAGGGCTGCTCGGTCGGCCCTTATGCCCGGCTCCGCCCCGGCGCGATTCTGGAGCGTAAGGCACGCGTCGGCAATTTCGTCGAGGTAAAGAAAGCGAGGCTGGGGGAGGGCGCGAAGGCGAACCACCTGAGCTATCTCGGCGACGCGGACGTGGGCGCGCGCGCGAACATCGGCGCGGGCACGATAACGTGCAATTACGACGGCTTCTTCAAGTACCGCACCAGCATCGGCGCGGGCGCGTTCATCGGCAGCAACTCCGCGCTGGTCGCGCCCGTGCGCGTCGGCGACGGCGCGATCGTCGGCGCGGGCAGCGTGGTGACGGCGGACGTGGACGCCGACGCGCTGGCGCTGGTGCGACCGGCTCAGGTGGCAAAGCCCGGCTGGGCGGCGCGGTTTCGAGAGACGATGCGGGCGAGGAAAGCGGAGAGGACATGAGGCTTCCTGTCGACTTGCCGGGCTGGATGCTCGACGAGCTGGACGTACGCGCCGCGCGTGAGGGGCGGACGCGCGAAGAACTAATCGCGGCTGCAATCGACCAGCTCATCGACGCGCACGAAGCTACGCGGCCAAGGCGGCGGAATCGCAACCTCACGCCGTCGCTCGCCCATCAACGACGCAGTCAGCTTACGTCCCGTAAGCGTTTTCCCGGCTCCTAAATCGGAACAAAAATATGTGTGGCATCGTAGGTATCGTCGGGACCGAGGACGTTTCCGAGCGGCTGCTCGACGGCCTCAGGCGGCTGGAATATCGCGGTTATGACTCCGCCGGGATCGCGACCGACCATGACGGCGCAATCGAGCGCAGGCGCGCGTCGGGGAAGCTCGTCAACCTCGCGCGCGAGCTCGCGGCCGATCCGCTGCCCGGCCATACCGGCATCGCGCACACACGCTGGGCGACGCATGGCGGCCCTACCACCAACAACGCGCACCCGCACGCGACGGGCGAGGTGGCGGTGGTGCATAACGGCATCATCGAGAACTTCCGCGCGCTTCGGGACGAGCTGATCGGGCGCGGGCGTGTGTTCACCAGCGAGACCGACACGGAGGTCGTCGCCCACCTCATCAGTGAGAAGGTGGAGGCAGGCCTCGCCCCCGCCGACGCGGTGCGCGAGGTGCTGCCCCGGCTCCACGGCGCGTTCGCGCTCGCCATCCTGTTCCGCTCGCACCCCGAACTGCTCATCGGCGCGCGGCTCGGCTCGCCCTTGGTGGTCGGCTATGGCGATGGCGAGATGTATCTGGGCTCCGATGCGCTCGCGCTCGGGCCGTTGACGCAACGCATCTCGTACCTCGACGAGGGCGACTGGGTCGTGATCACCCGCGACCGCGCGGAGGTGTTCAACAAAGCCGACGAGCCGGTCGAGCGCCCGATCACTATCTCCGGCGTCACCGGCGAGCTGATCTCCAAGGGCAACCACCGGCATTATATGCTGAAGGAAATCTACGAGCAGCCGATCGTGGTCGCGCAGACGCTGCGATCGTACCTGCAGCGGATGGAGGAGCGGGTCACGCTACCGATCCCCGACTACGACCTGTCCGCGATCCGGCGCGTCACCATCGTCGCCTGCGGGACCAGCTACTACGCGGGCATGGTCGCGAAATACTGGTTCGAGCAGTTCGCGCGCGTGCCCGTCGACCTCGATGTGGCGTCCGAGTTCCGCTACCGCGAGCCGGTGATGGAGCCGGGCGGCCTGATGATCGTCATCAGCCAGTCGGGCGAGACCGCCGACACGCTGGCCGCGCTCCGCCACGCGAAGGCGGAAGGGCAGACGATCGCCGCCGTGGTCAATGTGCCGACCAGCTCCATGGCGCGCGAGGCGGACCTGCTGCTGCCGACGCACGCGGGGCCAGAGATCGGCGTCGCCTCGACCAAGGCGTTCTCCTGCCAGCTCGCGGTGCTTGCCGCGCTGGCGGCGAACCTCGCGCGCGCCAAGGGGCGGCTGAAGCCCGGCGAGGAACGCGCGATCGTCCGCCACCTCGCCGAAGCGCCCGCCGCATTGAACGCCGCGCTCGCCTATGACGAGGCGATCCAGGCGATGTCGGGCACGGTCGCGGGCGCGCGCGACGTGCTGTACCTGGGGCGCGGCACCGATTACCCGCTGGCGCTGGAGGGCGCGCTCAAGCTCAAGGAAATCAGCTACATCCACGCCGAGGGCTATGCGGCGGGCGAGATGAAGCACGGGCCGATCGCGCTCATTGACGAGAACGTGCCGGTGATCGTCATCGCGCCGTCGGGACCGCTGTTCGACAAGACCGTGTCGAACATGCAGGAGGTGCAGGCGCGCGGCGGCAAGGTGGTGCTGATCAGCGACTATGACGGCATCCAGGCGGCGGGTGAGGGCTGCATGGCGACGATCACCATGCCCAAGGTCCACCCGCTGATCGCGCCGTTGGTTTACGCGGTGCCGGTGCAGCTGCTCGCCTACCATGTCGCGGTCGCGAAGGGGACCGATGTCGACCAGCCGCGCAATCTCGCCAAGTCGGTGACGGTGGAGTGAGTCGCTGAGGTCCTTCGCGCGTTGGGCCGCGCGAGGAGACAAGCGCGATGGCCAAGCGGGTGGTGATCACGGGCGCGTCGAGCGGGATCGGCGCGGCGACGGCGGAAGCGTTCGCGGCTACGGGCGCGCGGCTGGTGCTGGCGGCGCGGGGCGAGGAGGGGCTCGCGGACGTGGTCGAACGCTGCCGCGCGGCGGGCGGTGAGGCGATCGCGGTGCCGACGGACGTGACCGATGCGGAAGCGGTGCAGGCGCTGGCGGCGCGGGCGCGCGAGTGGCTGGGGGGCATCGACCTGTGGTTCAGCGATGTCGGCATCGGCGCGCTGGGCAAGTTTCACGAGGTGCCGATGGCGGCGCACCGGCAGGTGATCGAGGCGAACCTGCTGGGCCATATGCACGACGCGCACGCCGCCTTGCCGATCTTCATCGCGCAGGGGCACGGGACCTTCGTCAACATGATCTCGGTCGGCGGCTTTCTCGCCACCCCGTTCGCGGCGGCGTACAGCGCGAGCAAGTTCGGCTTGCGCGGGCTGAGCCAGGCGCTGCGAGCGGAGGTGTCGCTCTATCCGCGCATCCATATCTGCGACGTGTACCCGACCTTTGTCGACACGCCCGGCATCCAGCACGCGGGCAATTACGTCGGCAAGCGGCTGTCGGTGCCGCCGGGGGTGCTCGACCCGCGTACGGTGGCGAAGGCGGTCGTGCGACTGGCGGACCATCCGCGCAACACGGTCGCGGTGGGCGCGCCCGCGCTGGCGCTGAAGCTCGGCCAGTTCTTCACGCCAAACCTGGGCGCGGCGATGCTCAACGGGTTCCTGGGAACGTACTTCGCCAAGACGGATCCGGTACCGACCACCGAGGGCGCGCTGTTCGAGCCCGGACGCCCGATCGGCATCGACGGAGGTTTTCGGCGGCCGGAGCAGCGGCGCATGGCGGGGATCGCGGCGGCGGGAGTAGGGTTGGCGGGGCTGGTGGTGGCGGGGGCGGTGCTGGCGCGTCGCAGGAGTTAACTGAACCCCCTAGGTGCCACCGCCAGTTCCCCGGCGAAGGCCGGGGCCCAGTCACGCGCGGGTCGACTAGCGGTTGCTTCCGCTCGCCACGACCACCGTGGCTGGGCCCCGGCCTTCGCCGGGGAACAGCGGATACTGATGTGAGCGGGCTCCCCTCACGTCCAATACAGCACCCTCGCCCCCGGCAGCTCCGCCGCGATCCGCTCCTCGAACCAGCGCCTCAGCTCGCGCATCGTGTCCGCGTCATAGACGTGCTTGACCGCGCCAAACTTGGTGCGCTTCTCCGCACGGCCCTCGCTGCCCATGTCGAGCGACGAGCCGGGGTACCAGCTCTCCAGCACCGCCTTCGAGCCGGGCGTATAGCGGTGGGTGATGAGTTCCACCGTCAGGTCCGCGTCGGGCAGGTCGTTCAGCAGCGCGGCGGCGTCGGCGATCAGCCCGGCATACGCCTCGCGCCAGCCCTCCGCCGCGATGATCGGCGCGATGGTAAGCCCTAGCTTGTACCCCGCCTCGCCCATGCGCCTGAGCGCGCGCAGGCGGTCGGCGACGCGGCTGGTCCCGCCCTCGAACCGGGCATAGGCGGGCGGGTTGACGCTGGCGCGCATCCGCACGCGGCCGCCATGGTCAAGCGCGAGCAGCGGCTCCACCGCGTCGAACTTGCTCGTGAAGCGCAGCTGCGCGTCCGCGTCCCACCTGCCCATATAGTCGATCAGCGCGGACAGCGAGCCGGTGAGGTGCTCCAGCGCGAGCGGGTCGGTGTAGCAGGACGCCTCGTAGGTCGTCCCTTCATGCGCGCGCTTGCGGGAGCGTGACGTCACCTTGCCCTGACCCAGATGACGCGGCAGCTCGTCGAGGATCTCGGGCACGTTCGCGTACACCCGCGTGATCGGCGGCCCCTTGAGCGACCCCGCGAGGTAGCAATAGTTGCAATGCGCGGGGCAGCCCTCGGCGAGATCTACACGCCAGTCGGCGCTGGGCGCGATCGGCTGCAGCTTGCGCTTGGACGGCGAGGCGACGACGATCGCGAGCGTCGACTTCGCCTCGGCATACGCCCGGCGCGGGTCCTCCGGCATGTCGAGCTTGACCCGGTCGGTCGGCAGTTCCTCGACCGGGACGCCCAGCGCGCGCAACCGCTCGACCATCTGCCGGCCATGCTCCCAGCCGAGCGCGGACGCGGTGACGAGAACGCGGCGGGGCTGCCATAGGCGGGGCCGGACAAGGGGG
>CAXTTU010000153.1:0-6816 GCA_964247225.1 uncultured Sphingomonas sp.
ATCCACGCCCCCTGCCCCTCCGCCCAGGCAAGCGCCGGACGCAGCGCGGCACGCGGCGGCAGCGTCAGCCGCGCGCGCCCGGTCGCCGCGTCAACCGCCAGCTTCGCCCGTCGCGCGCGCGGGTGGCGAACGACCTCGATCGCGTCGGTCACAGCTCGCGGTCGACGACATGGTGCTCCAGATCGCCGACATCGTCCTCCGACACCGTCCAGCCGCGCACCGACTCGCCCGCGCGATGCACCGCTTCGCGATCGCCGCTGACGAGATAATGCCAGGCCGGCAGCGGCAACCCGCGCGCACGCAACCCGTACGCGCAGGTCGAGGGCAGCCAGTCGATCCGCTCGACGTCCCGCACGGTCAGCCGGACGCACTCGCTCACGAACTGCTTGCGATGCCGGTAATCGGAGCAGAGGCCCGTGCGCCGGTCGAGCAGGCGGCAGGCGACGTTGGTCGGCACCAGCTCGCCCGTCTCCTCATCCTCCAGCTTGTGGAGGCAGCATTTCCCGCACCCGTCGCACAGCGCCTCCCATTGCGCGCGGTCGAGCTCACGAAGCGGCGTGGTCTCCCAAAAACGGTTCATGTCGCCCAGCGCCTGATCTCGTCCGCCACCGCGCGCCCGCTCGCATCAGCGGGGAGCAGGGCGAGCGGCTTGTTGTCGGGGCTCATCAGATAGGTCTGGCGGCTATGGTTGACGAGGTAGCCGCCCGGCGAAGCGGGCCCGCGCTGAAAGAAGATGCGGTATTCGTCCGCCGCGCGTTTGATGGCGTCGGGCGAGCCGGTCAGCCCCACCATGCGCGGGTGGAAATGCGCGACGAACTCGCCCAGCACCTGCGGCGTGTCGCGCGCCGGGTCGACCGTGACGAAGATGGGCACCACTCGCTTGGCGAGCCCCGGGTCCTCGCTCTCCAGCAGCCGCAGCCCCGCGCCGACATTGGCCATGTCGTTGGGGCAGACATCGGGGCAGAAGGTATAGCCGAAATACATGATCCGGTATTCGCCCGGAAAGCTGCGATCGGTCACCGTCCGCCCATGCTGGTCGGTAAGCGAGAACGCGCCGCCGATCGTTGCGCCCGCGAGCGGCGGCTTCTCCGTCGGCTGGTGGGGCGAGCAGGTCGTGGCGGACAGGAGGAGCAGCGCCGCGCCGAAGCGGTGAAGGGCGTTCATGGCAACGCCAGCCATGATCTGTTAGCGCCCCGCTGACAAGCCGCCCGCCTCGCCCAGGAGTACCCCGATGCGTCTCGCCCCCTTGGCTCTTGCCACGCTCGCCCTCGCCGCCCCGGTCGCCGCGCAACAGCAGTCGAAGAGCTATGAGTTCCTCCAGGCGGTGCGCGAGGCGAAGAACGACGACGTGATCCGGATGGTGGAGGCTCCGGGCAGCCGCATCGTCGACACGCGCGATCCCTCCAGCGGCGAGGGTGCGCTGCATATCGTCGTGAAGCGCGGCGACCTGCCCTATGCCAACTACCTGCTCCAGCACGGCGCGGACCCGGATCTGCGCGACGGGCAGGGCAATACGCCGTTGTTGCTGGCAGTAACTTACGGGCAGGTCGGCCTGATTCCGCTGTTGATCACCGCGCGCGCTAATCCCAATCTCGGCAACACCGCGGGCGAGACGCCGCTGATCCGCGCGGTGCAGCGGCGCGACCTCGCCATGGCGCGCACGCTCCTCAGCAGTGGCGCGAACCCGGACCAGGCCGACCGCATCGCGGGCCTGTCCGCGCGCGATTATGCGAAGCGCGACACCCGCTCGCCCGCGCTGGCGAAACTGCTCGACGAGACGCCGGTCAAGGCAAAGGCGGCGGTGGCGGGCCCGCGGCTCTAGTTAGAACCCGGCCAACGCCTCCGGGTCGCCAAGCGCGCCCAGCCGTCGCGCGGCGCGGCGGGCGAATGCGAGCGTGCAGCGCTTGCGCGTTCCCGCCGCGAGCGGCACCGCCGCCGCTTCGCGAACGATCGCGGCGTCGTAGCGGTCGGCGATGATGACGCCCGTCCGCTCGGGGAGGAACGCCGGGCCGTCGAGCGGCGAGGCGTCGAAACCGACCGGCACCGCCCAATAGAAACGGTCGCAATGCGGGAGGTACTCGGTCCATTTGTCGTCGCCGAGCAGGTCCGCGCGCGAGACCTTGATCTCGACCACGACGATCTCCCCCTTGGGGCCAAGCGCCATCAGATCGACGCGGCGGTTCCCGTCGATCGGCACCTCCGCCATCGCGGTCAGATCATGCGCGTGGAGCAGCCGCGTCGTCCCGCGCGCGACATCGGCGGCGCAGAGCGCGGGCGTTTCGAGACAGCGGGCGGCGGTCGCCATGCGCTTCCCTAGAACGGGAAGGGAACGCGGGAAAGCCTTAGCGGTAGAAGATGTGGTGCCCGATCAGCGCAACCTGCGTACCGCCACGACCGATGCCGACGCGGGTCGCATGAAAGAACATCGCGCGCGGTGCGGGGCTGTCCCACAGCTCGGCGACGGCGACCTTGGCGAGCTTGAGCGCGGTGCGATACGCATCCTTGGCAGGGTTGATCGAAGGCAACTGCCCGCCGTGCACGAAGGAGAACTGCCCCCGCTGGGTGACGACACCACACGCGTTGGTCGGGTAGCGCCCCGAGCGGACGCGGTTGAGGATGACATTGGCGACCGCGAGCTGGCCGGGGAGCGGCTCACCCTTGGCCTCGAAATAGATCGCGGTGGCGAGGCAGGCGAGCTCTTGCGGGGTAGCATCGCCGACGACCTGCGCCTCGATCGCGGCGGCGAGGCTGGTATAATGCGGCGTCGCGGGCGTAGTTGCGGTGGGCACGGTGACCGACGGAAGCGAAAGCGACACCGTGCCGAGGGACACGAGGCTTGCCGGGGCGGATAGGTCGACTGCTCGGGCGGCGGTGGAAAAACTGAACACGCATAAAAGGGTCGCCACGATCGACGCGGCGCGCTGCGATACGGTCATCACTTCGTTTCACTTGGCGGTGGCGCGCGGGCGAAGGGATCGGCTCTGCGACCCTGTATCCCTTCCCCGGGCTGCCCCCGACTGCGTTACCGTTCCCGGATGATCCGGCCCGGCCCACGCTCCTCAACGACGCTTCGGGCCTTCGCCGTTAAGCTGTTGATCGTCAACGCAAGGGCGATGAGCGGTGGCTGTCGCGGGACAGCCGGTATGTTCCACGTGGAACTCCGGTCAAAGCAGCGCTTCCCTCGCGAGCGTTTCCGCATCGGGCGCGGACAGCTCGATCACCCACAGATCAGGGTCGCGCGCGCAGCGGCGGCGCCAATAATCGTCGAGCGGCTCGGTCGCGGTTGCTGCGCGCGAGTCGACCAGCGCCGGGGTGCCGTCGGGGCCAAGGCCGCGCTCCACCGCCCTACCCTCGCGCTCTAGCAGCACCAGCACCGCGCCCCCGCTCGCGTCACCGCGCGCGCGCACCATCGCCATCCCGCCCGCGTCGTTGACCCGCCGGAGCAGCGCCGCGACGAGCAGATGCGTCGGCAGCCGGGTCATTCGGCGCGATAGCCGGCGAGGTCGGCGAGCGGGATACGCGAGCGCATAAATGTGCCAGTCCCCCGCGCCGCTTCTTCGCCCTCCGCATCGAGCAGCCGCGCCTCGGCCACGAACACGCGCCGCCGCCCGCTAATCCAGCGCCCTTCCGCCACCACCGGCCCGGCGGTGAGCGGCCGCGTGAACAGCAGGTTGAACGCGGTGGTGAGCAGGAAACGGTCGGTGACGAGGCTGTTCGCGGCGTAAAAAGCGGCGTCGTCGAGCATCTTGAAGTAGCTCGTGCCGTGCGCCGCGCCTCCGGCGTGGAACACCTCCGGCGCGATCGTGAAGCTGATCCGCGCGACACCGCTTTCCGGGATGTCGATGGTCGAGGGGAAAAAGCGGTTGATCGGCGCGGCAGCGTAGAGGCGTTCGAGCGCGCGATGATGCGCCGCCTCCCCCGCCGGCTCGGACGTCATGCGCGCGCCTCCGCCCACAACGCCCAGAGCGCGTCGCGCGACCCCGCCCCGCGCAGCTTCGCGACCAGCCGCGCGTCACGCAGCCGCCGCGAGACGCTCGCCAATGCCTTTAGGTGCTCCGCCCCCACGTCCGTCGGCGACAGCAGCGCGAAAGCGAGGTCGACGGGCAAATCGTCCACCGCCTTGAACTCGATTGGCTGAGCGAGGCGGATCAGCATCCCCGAGACGCGGGCCAAACCCGGCAGCTTCGCATGCGGGATAGCGACCCCGCCGCCGAACCCGGTCGAGCCCAGCTTTTCGCGCGCGGCGAGCCGCTCGGCCACCTCGTCCGCGTCGAGCGCGAGCGCGTCGCGCGCGACCTGGCCGAACTGCGTGAACAGCGCGCGCTTGGTCGCGGCGGACGCGCCGACGCGCACCGCATCGGGCAGGAGCAGGTCGGCGGCGTCGGCCATCGTCGTTTCAGCCGCGTCAGGCCGCGCGGTTCGGCTCCACCCAGCCGATCGTGCCGTCGCCGCGCCGGTAGACCATGTTGTGTGCACCGGTGCCTGCGTTCTTGAACAAGAGCGCGGCGGTGTTGCGCAGGTCGAGCATCATCACCGCGTCCGACACGCTCGCTTCGGGCACGTCGACGCGCGTCTCGGCGACGATCAGCGGCGCGTCGGCCACCTCTTCCTCCTCCGCATGTTCGCGGAACAAGGTATAACCCGCGTCGTACAGGCCGCTCTCCGCGACCGGCTCCGCGCCGCCGCCATGGTCCTTCAGCCGGCGCGTGTAGCGGCGCAGCTGCTTGTCGATCTTCTCCGCCGCGCCATCGAACGCCGGATGCGCGTCCTGCGCGTCCTGCCGACCCTTGAGCACCAGCCCGTGCGTCACATGGCAAACGATGTCGCAGGTGAAGCCGGAGTCGTGCGGCCCCTTGCCGAACGTCACCGTCGACGAGATCGCGCGCGCGAAATATTTGGTCGCGATCCCCTGCAGCTTCTCCTCGACATGCGCGCGGAGTGCGTCGCCGACATCGACCTGGTGGCCCGAAACGCGAATGTCCATAATTTCACTCCTTGGTGGCCGATCGGCGCGCGCGTCAGCCGATGGCCTCAGCGCCCCAGATCGGGTTCTTGATCCCCGCCATGAACGCGGCATGAGCCGCCTGTTCTCCCTCGGGCACCGCGAAAACACGCGGCGGGCGGACGGGGCGCGGCGCGAGCGTCCGCACGGCGGCGGTGGTTGCGGGCGCGTCGCTGACCAGGCCGAGGCCAATCTGCCGCCCGCCCATCAGCTCGACATAAACCTGCGCCAGCAGCTGCGCGTCGAGCAGCGCGCCGTGGAGCACCCGATGCGAGCGGTCGATGCCATAACGCGAGCACAGCGCGTCAAGCGTGTGCTTCGCGCCCGGATGCCGCGTCCGCGCGATCTGGAGCGTGTCGATCATCCGCGAGGTGCAGACGACCGGGTGGCCGCAGCGGGTCAGCTCGCCGTTGAGAAAGCCGAAATCGAACGCGGCATTGTGCGCGACCAGCGGCGCGTCCTCGATGAACGCGATCAGGTCGCGATGCCCGGCCGCGAACACGGCGAACTTGGACAGGAAGGTCGCGGACAGCCCGTGCACTCGCTCCGCCTCGGCGGGCATGTCGCGTTCGGGGTGGTAATAGGCGTGAAAGGTGCGCCCGGTCTCGCAACGGTTGACGAGCTCGACACAGCCGATCTCTACCAGGCGGTCGCCGCCCGAGAAGCTGAGGCCGGTGGTTTCGGTGTCGAAGACGATCTCGCGCATGGGGCGGTCCCTATGTGCGCGGCGTCGGCGTCATGCAAGCGATCACCCGGCGGACGGCGTTGCGGGTAGCGTCGAGCGATGCGCCGGTATCGATCACGAAATCCGCCTGCGCGCGCTTGTCGGCATCGGGCAGCTGGCGGGCGAGGATGGCCTCGAAGCGCTGCGCCGTCATGCCCGGGCGGGCGAGCACGCGCGCGCGCTGGACGGCGGCGGGGGCGGAGACGACCGCGACCTTGCTGACGCGCTTGTCGCCCCCGGTCTCGAACAACAGCGGCACGTCGAATACCACGAGGGCAGCGTCGGCATGCGCGGCGAGGAAGGCAGCGCGCTCTTCGGCCACGGCAGGGTGGACGATCGATTCGAGCAGCTTCACCGCCGCGTCGTTCCCCAGCACCGCCTCGGCGAGCGCGGTGCGGTTGACCCCGTCCGGGCCGGTCGTGTCGGGAAAGGCCGCCTCGATCGCCGCGACGACGCGCCCGCCCGGCCCCTGCAGCCGGTGAACGGCGGCGTCGGCGTCGAACACCGGCATGCCCTCGGCGGCGAACATGGCAGCGACGGTGGACTTACCCATCCCGATCGAGCCGGTGAGGCCGAGCGTCTTCATTTCAGCGCCATCCCGACACAACCTTCCCCGGCGAAGGCCGGGGCCCAGTTCGCCGCGTAGATGCTGGGCCCCGGCCTTCGCCGGGGAGGGTGGGAGCGTGGCGGGAAACGCTTCCGGTTCATCCGACTAGCAACGCCCACAATTCCGCATCCCGCTCGCGCGGTGGTTCCGCGCCGAAGAACAGCTCGAACGCGAGCGCCGCCTGGCCCACCAGCATCTCCAGCCCGTCCACCACCTCCAGCCCGCGCGCGCGGGCGGCGGCAAGCAGCGGCGTTTCGAGCGGGGCGTAGACGAGGTCGTACACCAATGCGTCCTCGGGCAAGGGCGAGAGGTCGGGTGTGAACGCGGCCTGCCCGATCATTCCCAACACGCTGGCGTTGACCAGCAGCGCGGCGGGCGGGAGCGGGGCGTCGAGCGGTACGACATCCCCTTTAAGGCCGAAATGCGCGAGCAGCCCCGCGCCCTTGAGCGGATTACGCGCGAGCAGGGTGACGTGCCCCGTCC
>CAXTTU010000153.1:6826-7952 GCA_964247225.1 uncultured Sphingomonas sp.
GGCCCACAATACCGCGCGCGCCGCCCCGCCCGTCCCCACCACCGCAACCCGCTTGCCCGACAGGTCGAGGCCTGCGATCGGGCTCCAGAACCCGGCGGCGTCAGTGTTGGTGCCGGTGGGCGCGCCGCCCTCGCCTCGGAACACGGTATTGATCGCGCCGATCCCGCCGCGCACCTCGCCCGGGTCGGTCACCTGGTCGAGCGCGGCGAGCTTGTGCGGCACGGTGACGTTGCATCCACGCCAGGCCGGGTCGGCGCGGCGCTCGGCGAAATAGGCGGAGAGCGCGTCCGGGGTGACGTGGGTCGCGCGATAGTCGCCCTTGATCCCCAGCGCCTCCAGCCAGAAGCGGTGGATCAGTGGCGATTTGCTGTGCGCGATCGGATCACCGATCACCTCGGCATAAGGCGCGGTCACCCCGGCACCAAGCCGCGCAACCGTAGCGCGTCGAGCACGGGAAAGAGCGGCAGGCCGAGCACGGTGAACGAATTCCCTTCAACACGGGTGAACAGCTGCGGCCCCAGCGCCTCCAGCCGGAAGCAACCAACGCAGCCCGCGATCGCGGGCCATTCGCGGTCGAGGTACCAGTCGATGAAGCTGCCGGACAGCGGGCGGACGTGCAACCGCGCGCGGTCGACCACGCGCCAGACCGGGCGACCATCCTCGGCAAGCACGGCGGCGCTGTAGAGGTCGTGCGTGCCCCCCGACATGCGCCCGAGATGCTCGGTGGCGATCTCGCGTGTTTCCGGCTTGTCGAGCACCGTGCCGTCCGCCAGCGCGACGAGGCTGTCGCCGCCGAGCACCACCCGCCCCGGCATCCGCGCGCTCACCTTGACCGCCTTCAGCTCAGCGAGCGAGTCGGCGAGGTCGCGCGGGGACAGGTGGCGGAGCGATGCCTTGGCCGCATCCTCGTCGATGCCGGGCGAGGTCGCCTCATGCTCAACCCCGGCGGCGGTCACCATCGCGCGTCGCGACGCGCTCTGTGAGGCGAGGACAAGCGCGACACTCATTCCGCTTCCTTGTCCGCCGCCGGGCCGAAGCGGCGTTCGTTGACCAGCGCAATGATCGCGGCTGCGGTCTCCTCGATCGAGCGGCGCGTCACGTCGATCACCGGCCAGCCATTGTCCGC
>CAXTTU010000154.1:0-1118 GCA_964247225.1 uncultured Sphingomonas sp.
AGCGCGATCATCGAGGCGGGCTACACCATCTATGGCTGGCGGCAGGTGCCGGTCGACGTGTCGGTGATCGGCCTCAAGGCGCAGGCGACCCGCCCCGAGATCGAGCAGATCATGATTGCGGGCCCCGCCCCCGAGGAAGCGGACGCCGCCGAGTTCGAGAAGACGCTCTACCTCGTCCGCCGCCGGATCGAGAAGCGCGTCATCGCGGCGCAGATCAGCGGCTTCTACCTCTGCTCGCTGTCGTGCCGGTCGATCGTCTACAAGGGGCTGTTCCTCGCCGAAAGCCTGTCGGTCTTCTACCCCGACCTGCAGGACCAAAGGTTCGAGAGCCGGGTGGCGATCTTCCACCAGCGCTATTCGACCAACACCTTTCCGCAATGGTGGCTGGCGCAGCCGTTCCGCTGCCTCGCGCACAATGGCGAGATCAACACGATCCGCGGCAACAAGAACTGGATGCTCAGCCACGAGATCCGCATGGCGAGCATCGCGTTCGGCGAGCATTCGGAGGACATCAAGCCCGTCATCCCGGCGGGGGCATCCGACACCGCCGCGCTCGACGCCGTGTTCGAGGCGATCTGCCGCTCGGGCCGCGACGCGCCCACCGCCAAGCTGATGCTCGTCCCCGAATCGCTGGTCGAGGGCGACACGCTGCCCGCGCACGCGGCGATGTACCGCTATCTCGCCAGCGTCACCGAGCCGTGGGACGGTCCCGCCGCGCTGGCGATGACCGACGGGCGCTGGGCGGTGGCGGGGATGGACCGCAATGCGCTCCGCCCCTTGCGCTATACGCTGACGGGCGACGGGCTGCTGATCGTCGGGTCGGAGAGCGGCATGGTGCCCGTCCCCGAATCGACGGTGGTGGAAAAAGGGCGGCTAGGCCCCGGGCAGATGATCGCGGTCGACCTTCACGAAGGCCGCGTGTTCCACGACCGCGAGCTCAAGGACCGCGTCGCGGGCGAGTATGACTATGCGGGGATGACGGCGGAGTTCCTGACCGTCGCCGATCTGCCCGAGGTCCCAAGCGAGCCCGTCCGCTACCCGCGCGCGGAGCTCGCACGGCGTCAGGTCGCGGCGGGGCAGACGCTGGAGGACATGGAGCTGATCCTGTCGCCGATGGT
>CAXTTU010000154.1:1218-6726 GCA_964247225.1 uncultured Sphingomonas sp.
CCGGCGTGCTCGCCGCCGCCGCGGTCCACACCCATCTCGTCCGCCGCGGCCTGCGTTCCTATGCCAGCATCAACATCCGCACCGCCGAATGCCTCGACACGCATTATTACGCGGTGCTGGTCGGCGTCGGCGCGACCACGGTGAACGCGTATCTGGCCGAGGCGGCGATCGTCGACCGGCACGCGCGGGGGCTGTGGGGAGATTTGTCGCTCGGCGAGTGCCTGCGCCGTCACCGCCACGCGATCGAGGAAGGGCTGCTCAAGATCCTGAGCAAGATGGGGATCGCGGTGATCTCCTCCTATCGCGGCGGGTATAATTTCGAGGCGGTCGGGCTCTCCCGCTCGCTGGTCAACGACCTGTTCCCCGGCATGCCCGCCAAGATCAGCGGTGAGGGCTATGCTTCGCTGTATCTCAACGCGACGCTCCGCCATGAAGCGGCGTGGGACGCGGGCGTGGCGACGCTGCCGGTCGGTGGCTTCTACCGCCAGCGGCACGGCGGCGAGGCGCATGCCTATTCGGCGCAGCTGATGCACCTGCTCCAGACCTCGGTCGCGACCGATAGCTACACGCAATATCTGCAGTTCAGCCGCGGCGTCGCCGACCTGCCGCCGGTGTATCTGCGCGACCTGCTCCAGTTCAACTTCCCCGCGCAAGCGCTGCCGGTCGACCAGGTCGAGGCGATCACCGAAATCCGCAAGCGGTTCGTGACGCCCGGCATGTCGCTCGGCGCGCTCAGCCCGGAGGCGCATGAGACGCTGGCGATCGCAATGAACCGCATCGGTGCCAAGGCGGTGTCGGGCGAGGGGGGCGAGGATTCGCGCCGCTACCAGCCGTACGAGAATGGCGACAACGCCAACTCGGTCATCAAGCAGATCGCGAGCGGGCGGTTCGGCGTCACCGCCGAATATCTCAACGCCTGCGAGGAGATCGAGATCAAGGTCGCGCAGGGGGCCAAGCCCGGCGAGGGCGGCCAGCTGCCCGGCTTCAAGGTGACGGAGTATATCGCCAAGCTGCGCCATGCCACGCCGGGCGTGACGCTGATCAGCCCGCCGCCGCACCACGACATTTACTCGATCGAGGACCTGGCGCAGCTCATCTACGACCTGAAGCAGATCAATCCGCGCGCGCGCGTCTGCGTCAAGCTCGTTTCTTCCGCGGGCATCGGCACGGTCGCGGCGGGGGTGGCCAAGGCGCACGCGGACGTGATCCTCGTCTCCGGCCATGTCGGCGGCACCGCCGCCTCACCGCAGACCAGCATCAAGTACGCTGGCACGCCTTGGGAGATGGGGCTCTCGGAGGTCAACCAGACGCTGACCCTCAACGGCCTGCGCGGTCGCATTCGGCTGCGTGCCGACGGGGGCCTCAAGACCGGGCGCGACGTGGTCGTCGCCGCGATCCTGGGCGCGGAGGAGTTCGGCATCGGCACGCTCTCCCTCGTCGCGATGGGCTGCATCATGGTGCGGCAATGCCATTCGAACACCTGCCCGGTGGGCGTCTGCTCGCAGGATCCGGTGCTACGCGCCATGTTCACCGGCACGCCGGAGAAGGTCATCAACCTGATGACCTTCATCGCCGAGGAGGTGCGCGATATCCTCGCGAAGCTGGGCGTCCGCAGCCTGGACGAGGTAATCGGCCGCACCGAGCTGCTCCGTCAGGTGAGCCGCGGGCATGAGCATCTCGACGACCTCGACCTCAACCCCATCCTCGCCAAGGTCGATGCGACCGACGCCGAGCGGCGCTTCTCGCTCTCGACCTTCCGCAACGCGGTTCCCGACAGCCTCGACGCGCAGATCATCAAGGATGCCGCGCACGTCTTCACGCGCGGCGAGAAGATGCAGCTCACCTATTCGGTCCGCAACGTCCACCGCGCGGTCGGCACCCGGCTGTCGAGCGAGCTGGTCGCGCATGGGCTGACCCGGCTTGCCGACGGGCATGTCACCATCCGGCTGCGCGGCTCGGCGGGGCAGTCGCTCGGCGCGTTCCTCGTCAGGGGGGTGCGGCTCGAAGTGTTCGGCGACGCCAACGACTATGTCGGCAAGGGGCTGTCGGGGGGCACGATCATCGTCCGCCCGGCGGTGTCCAGCCCGCTGGCCAGCCAGGACAATACGGTGATTGGCAACACCGTGCTCTACGGCGCAACCAGCGGCAGGCTGTTCGCGGCGGGGCAGGCGGGCGAGCGGTTCGCGGTCAGGAACTCGGGCGCGAGCGTGGTGGTGGAAGGCTGCGGCGCGAACGGGTGCGAGTACATGACCGGCGGCGTGGCCGTGGTGCTGGGCCGCGTGGGGCAGAATTTCGGCGCGGGCATGACCGGGGGGATGGCGTTCGTCTACGATGCGGACGGCTCGTTCGAGCGCCGCGCCAACCCCGACACGATCACCTGGTCACGCGTTGCGTCACCGCATTGGGAGGGCGTCCTCCACGACCTCGTCCGCGAGCACGCAAAGGCGACCGACAGCAAGTGGAGCAAAGGGCTGCTCGATGACTGGGACCGCGCCGTGCGCAGCTTCTGGCAGGTGGTGCCGCGGGAGATGCTCAGCCGCCTGCCCCACCCGCTGACGGTGGAGGACGAGGTGGCGGTCGCGGCGGAGTAGCTACAATCCCGACCGGATATCCGTGCGCGCGAAGTCTTCGCCTTTGAACAGGAGCGGCGCGTCAAGCGATTTCGCCAGCGCGTAGCTGATACAGTCGCCGAAGTTCAGCTGGGCGGGATGACCTTGACCCTTGCCGAAGCGAGCAAAAGCGATCTTGGCGATACCGAGATGGCGCTCGGTCCACGGCTCGATCAGCAATCCGGGCCTGGTCAACAGGATATCGGGACTGCCCGCTACGCTTGCGGCGGGACGGCGGGATTGCGCGACCATCATAAACTCGAGAGCCGTCGGAGCTGCGATCAGCGCCGTCCGACTAGCGAACAGGGCTCGCTCGAACAGGTCGGCGTCGGCCTCCCGCAGATAGATCGCAATCAGCGCCGACGTGTCAACGACGATCATTGGGGCAAGCCGTTCTCGTCCCATCCCATGATCTCGTCTTCGGTCAGACCTGTATCGCGGACCTTGGCGACATTCGCCTGCATGGCGCGGATTGGGGCCACCCACGCCTCGAATTCCGCTTTTGCATGGAGGTCGTCCTGCGACATTGCCGTGTCGAGTGCGCGGTCAAGCGCGCCGGTCAACGTGGTGCCATGACGGGCCGCATAGGCCCGCGCCTTTTCCTCGACCCTCGTGTTACGCACGCTGAATGCCATAACCGCTTCCACCATCGTGTATATACGTCAGGAGCCTGCATCAATACGGCGGCACGGCGACTATCGCAACGCTACCCACCCCAGCCCCGCGAACAGCGCCAGCGCCCACCAGCCGCCGTCGGTCCTGAGGAGGTAGGCGACGCCCATCGCGCCCACCGTCGCCAGCGTCCACGCGGCGAGCCGGGGCGGGGCGACCTGTCCCAGCAGCCACGCGCCGCCCGCCAGCGCGAGCGCGGCGTTGGCAGCGATCCACAGGTAAGACGCGCCCGCGCCAATCGAGCCGAACAGCGGTAGCTTGACGGTCGCATAGCCCTGCATTCCCCGGGGAAACAGGTCGGCGGAGAGGTGCAGCCCGATGCCGAGCCCCAACCCCGCCGCCAGCGGCCAGCTGCGCCGGTCGCTGGCGGCCAGCGCGACCGGGAGCACGGAGTGGAGCAGCGCGCTGCGGTGGCCGAGGCCGAGCGTCAGGTCCAAGTCGGGCAGCGTGGTCCCGCTCCACGCCGCCGCGACCACCGCCGCCACGACCGGCCACGCGCCCTCGCCCAGGAGCAGCAGCAGCACCGCCGCGAGCAGCGGGAAGAGTGCGCTCACCGCCGCTCCGCCGATATTACACCAACCATCTTGCCGTTCTTCCCCCAACGCTCCTAACGGTCGCGTGTCATGTGGCAGCTCTACCAATTTCCCTTGTGCCCGTTCAGCCGCAAGGTGCGGCTGGTGCTGGGGGAAAAGGGCGTCGGTTACGAGCTGGTGCGCGAATCGCCCTGGCTCCGCCGCGACGAGTTCAATCACCTGAACCCCGCCGGGCAGACGCCGGTGATGATCGACACCGAGACCGGAACCACCTTGATCGATTCGATGGCGATCTGCGAATATCTTGAAGAAACGGTTAATGGTCCGGCCACCATCAGCGGCACCGCGGAGAACCGTGCGGAGACGCGGCGGCTGGTCAGCTGGTTCGACACGCAGTTCTTCCGCGACGTGACCGGGCCGCTGCTGCAGGAGCGGATGGTAAAACGGCTCGCGCACCGCGCCGCGCCCGACGCCAAGGGCCTGCGCGAGGCGATGAAGGCCGCGATCGGGCATCTCGATTATACCGATTACCTGCTCGACCATCGCAACTGGCTTGGCGGCGCGACGCTCAGCCTCGCGGACCTGGCGGCGGCGGCGCAGATCTCGGTCGCGGACTATCTCGGCGGCATCGACTGGAAGAGCCACGAACAGACCGCGCGCTGGTATCGCGGGCTGAAGAGCCGTCCGAGCTTCCGGCCACTGCTGAGCGAGCGGATGGAGGTGCTGACCCCGCCGAGCCATTATGACGATGTGGATTTCTGAGCGGGCGCACTCACCGTGCGCAAGCACGGTGAGAGACGCCACGGCGGCCAGCGGGAGCGGCGCAGCCGCTCACGTCTGACGGCGTGGCGGGGAATGGTCACCCCGCGATCACGCTCTCCCCAAACCCGGCCAACAGCGCCGCCACGTCATCATACACCGCCGCCGCGCCCGCTTCGGTGAGCGCCGCATCGTCGAACCCGCCCGAGCGCACCGCCACCCCGGTCATGCCGCAGTAGCGCGCCGGGTCCATGTCATAGGGCGTGTCGCCGACCACCACGACCGCCTCCGCCGCGACGCCCGTCAGCTTGCCCAGCGCGGCGACGAAGATGTCGGGCGCGGGCTTGGAATGCTTCACATCGTCGACCGTGGTGTCCGCATCGACCAGCGCCTCTAGGTCGAGCAACTTCACGTAATGATTGAGCTCCGCCTGGCTCGCCGACGAGGCGAGCACCACCTTGCGCCCGCTGTCATGCACTTGGCTGACCAGCGCGCGCGCCTGCGGGAACGGGCGGACCTCATCCAGATACTTGTCCTTGAAGATTGCGCCGTGCCGGTCGCCGAGCTTCTTGGCGGTGCGCGGGTCGGCGCCGGGGATCAGCGCGGGGACGAGGTTGTCCGCGCCCTTGCCGATCTGGCGCAACACGGTCTCGGGCGCGAACTCGTGCCCGGCCTCCGCGAACGCCTCCACCCAGGCCGCGACGTGGAGCGCGTTGCTGTCGACCAGCGTTCCGTCGATGTCGAAGAAAACCGCCTCGCAGCGCAAAATCCCTATCCTTCCAGGCTCTTGGACGCCTGTTCGAACAGGTCGGTCGATAAACCCGGCGTCAGCACGATCCGTTCCAGGCTTTCGCGCATCAGCCCCGCGCGGCGCTCGTCGAACCGCCGCCAGCGCGCGAGCGGGGGGAGCAGCTTGGCGGCGGTCTGCGGGTTCA
>CAXTTU010000154.1:6826-7926 GCA_964247225.1 uncultured Sphingomonas sp.
GCGATGCCGGGCGCGTCCGCCGCCCCGCTCGCGGCGAGATAGCCGAGCGCGACATTGCCGAGCCGGCGGCTACCCTTGGCAGCGGGCGTGTATTCGTACGCGCCCGACGGCGACGCCTCCAGCGCCGCGCGCCAGCTTGCGTCGAGGTGGCGGCCGAGGTCGCGGCGCAGCGCCTCGCGCGCGCGGAAGATCGCTTCCGGGTCGACGGTCGCCATCTGGTCGCCGACGAACGCCTCGGAGGGGAGCAGCACCGCCTCGGCGACGAAGGCGGGGTCGAGCGCCGGATCGGCGAGCGTGTTGCCCACGGCGCGGATCACCGCGTCATGGTCCGCGCGCGCCTCCACCGCCCCCGCGACCAGCGTGTCGAGCATCAGCTGCTGCATCGCCTCATGCCGCGCGACGGGATCGTCATCATGCGCGGACAGAAAGGCGAGGTCATCGGCGGGGCGGTCGCTGTCGATGATGACGGGGGCGGAGAAGCCGCGGTTGATCGACAGCACCGGGCGCTCGGTCACCGCCTCGAAGACGATCTCGGCCTCGCCATCGTCGAACAGCACCAGCCGCTCGTCGGTCAGCGCGTGGCCCGTCTCCGCGCCGAACAGCTTCATGCGCAAGGGGAGCACGAGCGGCTGCTTGTCGGGCTGGCCGGGGGTCGGCGGGGTGCGCTGCGCGAGCTTCACCGTCGCGCGCCCGCCGCCCGGCTCGTGCTCCACTTCGACCGACACGCGTGGCGTGCCCGCCTGCGCGTACCAGCGACGGAAGCGCGACAGGTCGACCCCGCCCGCCTCCTCCATGCAGGCGACGAAGTCCTCGCACGTCGCGGCGGTGCCGTCGAAGCGGCGGAAATACAAGTCGCACCCAGCGCGGAACGCCGCCTCGCCGAGCATGGTCGCGATCATGCGCACGACCTCCGCGCCCTTGTTGTAGATCGTTGCGGTGTAGAAATTGCTGATCTCGAGATAGGACTCCGGGCGGATCGGGTGCGCGAGCGGCCCCGAGTCTTCCGGGAACTGCGCGGCGCGCAAGGTTCGCACGTCCTCGATCCGCTTCACCGCCGCCGAGCCCTGGTCCGCGCTGAACTGCTGGTCGCGATAGACGGT
>CAXTTU010000155.1:0-7913 GCA_964247225.1 uncultured Sphingomonas sp.
GGTCGACACCTTCCCGGTCGGGCAATGGGACTATTGGCTCTACCACCGCGAGCATGCCGGCGCGGCGGCGGCGTCGCTGGAAGCCGACGCCGGCGCGACGATCGCCGCGCTTTACCGGCGGACATCGCCCGATGTCGTCGGCAAGCCCAACCGCTTCGCCGCAATCCGTGCCAGCGGCGGCTTCTTTGGTCGGCAGGGCCGTGCGCCGGCGATGCCGCGCGACGAGACGATGCTGTCCCCCGCCGACTATGATACGTTCGTCGCCGCCTTCGAGCGCACCGGCTTTCGCGGTGCCAATGCGTGGTACCTCAACGACATCGCCAATGCGGGCTTCGCGAGCGAAGCGCCGGGCTTCGGCCGCCTCGCCCTGCCGGCGCTGTTCGTGCACGCCGCCTGGGATACGGTATGCGACACGGTCGGCAGCGCGCTCGCCGAGCCGATGCGCGAGGACTGCGTTGACCTGTCCGAGACGACGATCGAGGCGGGACATTCGGTGATGCTCGAGGCACCCGACGCGGTGAACGAGGCGATCGACACCTGGGCGCGTGAAAGATTGGCCGTCGTCACTCGTTCGCTCCATGCCTGAGGCCTGACGAGGCCGACGGCCCAGAGGCGGTCACTCGAGCCCCGTCGACGCGTCACGGAAGCGGACGCTTGTTCGAGTGTCCCGATCGACTCCCTGAAATCCCCGATGGTTGCGCAAACCGTCACAATGGGAACTGCGTAGTCGGACTGCTTAAGGCACGATCCCAAACCGCTTTCGCTCGGCGGCGAGCAGCGGGGCCATTATCGCTACCGCGGCGAGGTCCGCCTTTGATGCTGCCGCCTGTCCTGTTCGCGCACGGATCACGCCGCGCAGGTATAGGCTGCTCGCCATGTCGGGCTGCTGGTCGAGTACCGCGGCCAGGTCGGCGAGCGCGTCGTCGTAGCGTTTGAGCCGGAAATAGATCAGCGCGCGGCTGTCAAGCGCGGCGGCGCTGAACTCGGCAAGCTCGATCGAGCGGGTGCAGTCCTTGAGCGCGGTGTCGAGCGCGGTGTCGAGCAGCCCCTTGGTCCAGCAACGGCTGTTGAGCAGGTTGGCGTTGCCCGGCCGCGTCCGGATCGTCTCGTCGAGCAGCGCCACCGCGCCGTCGCGGTCGCCGGCGCGCGCCAGCAGCTCGGCCTTGGCGGCAATGACGTCCACCTTGTTCTCGCCGCCCGCGTCGATCCGCTCCTGCAGCAGCGCCAGGCCCGCGTCGCGCTGGCCATGATCGACGTCCCAGGTCGCGAGCAGGCCGAGCGCGTCGAGCGAGCTAGGATCGAGTGCGCGCGCCGCCCGGATATCGGCGAGCCGCCCGGCATCGTCGTGCACCACTTGGCGAACATCGGCGCGCTGAAGGTATAGCGCGACGCTCGGCTCCAGCGCGATCGCCTCCGTGAGGTCGGTGAGCGCACCCTGCCAATCAAAGATGCCGAGCAGGAAGTTGGCGCGGTTGCCATAAGGCCGCGCATCCTTGGCGTTGGCGGCGATGTCGGCGGCATAGGCGGCGAGCAGCGGCTTGAAGCGGCCGTCGCGCCGGCCCGCCTCCGCCACTTCCCAGCGCGGCGGCAACGCGGCGGGCGCGACCACCTCGAACAGCCGCTTCTTGGCGAGCGCCACCCGCGCCCGCTCGGTGGGCACGTCGGCGGCGGCGATCTCGGTGCCGGTGGTCGCCATCCGCTCCTCGGCCACAACGCTATCGCCTTCGAGCCGCGCGGTGCGGCTGACGGTGCTGCCCGCCAGCGTCGTCGCCAGCGCGGTGTCGCCGTCGAGCGCGAACCCCGTCACCCCGGCTGGCAGGTGCAGCCGGGTGGTGAGCGCCATTGCGTCGGGCACGGCGGTGGCGACCGGGATCGCGGCCCAGGCTGCCCGCGCCCGGTCGGGCTCGAACGAGAGCCTCGACACCGTGTGGTCGAGCGTCATGCGCCAGCGGTCGTCGAGCCGGTGCCAGAAGCCGCTGCCAATCACGGTGGCGTCAACCGTCGCGACCGCCGCGACGGGATCATAGGCTAGTGTGTAGCCGCTCAACGCCACCTCGCGGCCGAGCAGGGCGTTGAGCAGGCCCTGCACCGCCGCGTCCTTCTGTTCCTTGCTGCCCTGGGTCTTGGCGATGCCGACCCCCTCGGCATTGGGGCCGCGCAGCGTCACCGTGGCGTGGATCAGCGTCGGCAGCCGCACCCCGGCGCGCTGGTCGAGGTCGAGCATCACCGCCACGGTCGGCTGCGCGGGCGCGCGCGCCGGCACCGCCAGCAGCCCCGCGCCGCCGGGGCGCACCGGCAGCACCCATTTCAGCGGTGCCACGTCGCGGATGCCGGCATAGCGCGAGCCGGTGGTGGTTCCCTCCAGCCAAAGCTGTTCGCCGCCCACCGTCGCATGCACCAGCACATGATCGAACGCTCCTGCGCTCGGCAGCCGCCCGGGCAACAGATCGCCCATGCCGGAATGCGCCAGCACCGGCTCCGCCTCGATCCCGAGCTGGCGCAGGATCGCCAGCAGCAACAGCGTCTTGGCCTTGCAGTCGCCATAACGCAGCGCCCAGGTCTGCGCCGGTGCCTGGGGTACAAGGTTGCCGTTCTCGATACCGTTGTAGAGGTAGCGCACCTTCTCCTGGACGAGTTGGAGCGCGGCGGCGGTCCGCTGCAGCGGATCCTTCTGCCCGGCGGCGATGGCCGCGACCTCCGCGGCAAGCGGGCTGCCCGGCGTGATCATCCCCTCGGTGGCGTAGAGCGGAGCCACCGTTGCCGAGACGCTCCTCCAGTCGGCGAAGCTCGACGCCTCGATCAGCGGCAGCTTGCGAAAGCGCAACGGCGCATCCGCGGGAAGGTCGGCGGGCTTGGGCAGCGGCCCGGCGAGCAGCACCTCATGTTCGCCCGCTTTGGTCGTCTCGACCGGCTTGCCGCCCTCTGCATAGCTGCGCCAGACCACGCCGGCGCCGGCGGGCCAGACGATCCGCGCGCGTTCGAAACCGGGATTGCTCTCGCCGACCGGCAGTATCGCCGCGGCCTGCATCCCGCCCCTCAGCGCCGGTTCCTTGTCCGTCACGGAGGCGGTGAGGCGTAGCACGTCGCCGACTTGAAGACCCTCGACCGCCATGGTGGCGGTGAGCTGGCCGTCAATCGCCAGCTTGTCGAGCTGCTCCTCGCGGCGGATCACCTCGAACCGCTTGCCCTGCGCGAGGAGATCGATGTGTTGGCTCCCGCGGATGATCTCGACGCGGTGGACGATCAGGTCGCCATGCGCAGGCTGCCATGGCAGGCGGATGGTGCCGGCCTGCGCCACCACCTCCGGGCTGGCGAGCCGGGTCGCCACGTCGGTATAGGCCCAGGAGATGCCGTCCGCGAGCCGCGCCTGCTGGTCGAAGGTGAGGAGTAGCGGCGACTCGGGCTTGAGCGCCGTGCCGTCGATCGCCGGCGCGGGTTTCACCCAGATGGGCACGGGCTGATAAAGCGGCTTGTCGGACGCATGGGCCTGCGACGCCATGCCCGCGAGCAGGCCCACGACGATCCAGCGACCCACCTGTTTTCTCCCCCGTTTGGGGCATCTTACCGGAGCTTGCGCGGGGATCAACCGACGTCCTTGGTGCCTGCCCGGCCCTTCTGTCCCGAGTGTGCGTACCATGCGTCGCGTGCCGGGCGGCAGTCATGACCACCCCGACACTTTGAGGTGCAGTCGGCGCGGATCACGGAGCGCGCGCGTTTCGGCTAACGGACGCCGCGCAGGCCAACTCATCCCTGCAACGGGGTAGATGCATTGCCGGACCTCACCGCCATTGATGGCGTGGTGTGCGGCGGCAACTCGCAGCCCTAGCGCTTTCCTGAAACCTGCGGCCGGCGAGAGCTGCCGCGACACCCAAGCCCAGAACTGACTGGTGCCGCTCGCCAAGGCGGTGCTCGACCGGGCGGAGCCGCACCGCGCCTGGTTGACCGGGGACGAGGGCGACGGTGCGCTCGACTGGGCGGGCCTGGCCGCGTCCATGAGCTCGGAGCAGCTCTATGGCGACGCGCCGCCGGATCGCGGAGGCGATCGGGCGACAGCTCGACCTGCCCGCACGTTCGATCAGTCCCGACGAGGCGGAAGCGCATTTCGGGCCGCTGGCGATGTGGGTGGCGGGCAACGGCCCGGCCTCCAGCGCAAAGACCCGGGCGGCACTCGGCTGGGTGCCGTGCGAGCTCGGCCTCCTAGTCGACATGGAGCGGCCTGACTACTCCGGCTGAGCGCCTCGCGAGAAGCAGCATGATGAACAGAACGCCCTGACGGAGGTCGCCTTGGCACCGGTGCCGCGCGCGCTCTTTAGCTTGGCCCGACGACCCAAACCCTGTCACTGATCGCACCTAAGCCGCGTCCTCTAAGCGGACATTCATTCACGTCAGGTCGTGCCGGTAACTGCTGTTCGGTTGTGACGGCGTCCGGTTGGAACATCGATCCGAAGAAGTTGCCTTGCGCCTTCGCCGCTTTCAACCTCCCGACCTGCTCCCTTGATCACGGCTCGCATCCGCCAGGCTGGATCCAGGTGCTCGTTGAGTCATTCTGTTTCGAGGATCGGACGCGTCCCGCATGCGGGCGTACATCGGTGGGCGAGAGGCGCGGCGATCATGACGGGCGGACCGAACAAGCTAGGTCGACCTAGGGGAACGATGAGGTCGATGGTCGCGCTGACGGCGCTCTTGGCGGTGTCGGCCGCCGCGTCTCCGATAATCCGCCCGACCGCTACGGATATCAAAGTGGCGCGAGACAGACATGCCAGCTTTCGAGCCTATCCGGAGGACGGCGCCGCCGGTTGGGAAACAGATCTGCAAGCATCGCTGGCACGCGGCACACCCGACGAAGCCGCGGCGACGCTGGCGACACGGTACAAAATCGACCCAGCGGTGATGCGGCGACTGGTCGAACTATGGATCATCGCGCACGACCGGGCAGCAGCCGGGTTGTCCGAAGCCGATCCCGGCCTGTGCGCTCAGACGGCGCACGGCGGGGCGACGGGCCTGGATGAGAAGTTCACCCTGGGCGACCAGGCTGACACGCGCGCGCTAGAGCGCGAGGCGCTCGCCGCCGCGGTTCCGGGCTTCGCGGTTATCAGGGCGGCGCTGCGGCGGGACGCCCCACTGGTGCACCCGGATTCCGGCCCGCGGCGGGCAACGGTGGTCGCCGAGACGCCTCCCTTCGCCGAGCGTCCGATCGCCGCCGCGGACCACACCCCCGCCTCCGTCGCCGGCGCGGCGGGACTCGCACCGCTGCCGCCGGGCTTTCAGCTCGTCCGCGCCGAGCGACAGGGGGCCCGCGCGGTCGCGATCAGCGTGTCGCAGGCGTTGGATACGAAAGGTGAACCCAATAGCCCCCACGCGAAACCTCGCCGGTTGGATCGTGTTCAACCAGGCACATGATCGAGGCTTCGCACGCTGGTCCACAGGTTGGGCAGGGAGTACCTATCGCTTGCGCCTGGTGAGCAATCATTGGGTGTTCGACACGATCAGCAGCTGGATTACCTGACCCAGATCCGGCCGTTCGCGGCGGCGATGCCGCGTTCCCACTTCAGACTTTCATTCAGCTTGGAAACTGACGCCATTCCCGTCGGAATGGCCGGTTCGGCAAAGGCGATGGACGGCTGCCTGCCGCGTTCTGGTGAAGCACAGACAAGCAGGTTCTAAGGATCCGCGTGGCCGAAGGCTGCCGTCGTTCCGCATCACCAGCATTCCCGATCGGGTCGACGATGGAGCATGCGAAGCTGGTCCTCCAAGAGGGTTCGTGCGGTGAGAAGCGGCTACACTGTTGGGACCCGCCGGGGCTCAGAAGCAGAGCTCCTACTCCGCCGTGAATATCTCACGCGCAATGGCCACCGCGTTCAACGCGGCAGGAAAGCCGGCATAGGGGATCATCTGGATGACCGTCTCGATGATCTCTTGTCGGCTCGCTCCGACACGCAAGGCCGCCTGCATGTGCACTTTCAGCTGGGGTGCAGCGGTGCCCATCGCCGACAGGGCAGCCACCGTCGCCAACTCGCGCGTCCTCTTGTCCAGGCCAGGGCGGGCGAAGATGTCGCCATAGGCAAATTCGACAATATAGCGGCCCAAGTCCGGGGCGATGTCCTCCAGGCTCTGGATGACCTTCGTGCCATGCAGTCCGCTGACGGCCTCAAGCTGCGCCAGTCCGCGCTGGTAGCGAGTGTCATCCATCGTAGCTCGCTCCAGTGTTGGCCTGCCTTGCCGACGTGCGGTTCGCTTCGGTCACGCGGGGTTTGCCACCGGGCGCACCACGATCTCGGTGGTGTCCACGTCCGCCGGCTGAACGATCGCGTGGAGGATGGCACGACCGATCGCGTCGGGCTGAAGCGCGACCGCGCGGAAGGTCGCCATCTCGCGCCGTGCCGCCTCGTCCGATATGCTGTCGGCCAGTTCGGACTCGACCACCCCGGGGCACACGCTGGTGACGCGGATGCGGTCGTTCTCCTGACGCAGGCCATCCGAGATGGCCCGAACCGCGAACTTGGTGGCGCAATAGACCGCGGCGGTGGGGGAAACGTGCAGCCCGCCGATCGATGCGATGTTGATGATGTGGCCCGTGCCTTGCGCGTTCATCGTCGGCAGCACGGCCGCGATGCCCCACAGGACGCCCTTGATGTTCACGTCGACCATCCGCTCCCACTCGTCGAGCTTGAGCGAGGACATGGGCGAGAGCGGCATGACGCCCGCATTGTTGACGATCACGTCAATGCGCCCGAACTCGTCAACCGCTGCCTTCGCGAACGCGGCCACATCGTCGCGGTCCGTCACGTCGAGACGGCGCACACGGACAATGCCGCCGGCTGCGACGATCTCGGCCTGGAGCCGTTCCAGCCGATCCGTTCGCCGCGCACCCAGCACGACGGTCATGCCTGCAGCCGCCAGCACGCGGGCGGTCGCCTCACCGATACCGCTGCTCGCGCCCGTGATGAGTACGATCTTGTCCATGGTTCTCGCCCTTCCGGTGTTCGCCAGGAAGATAGAAGGGCGAGAGCGGCTCCACTATTGCTGCAATCATGCATGGCTTGGTAAGCAGTGCTGGACAATGCCGATCGATCTCAATGCCCTTGCAACGGTCGCCGCCGTGGCCCGCGCGCGCAGCTTCCGCGCCGCGGCCGATCAGCTCGGTGTCACGCGGTCGGCCGTGAGCCAGGCGGTTCGCAAGGTGGAAGACGCGCTCGGCACGGCGGTGCTGCGCCGGACGACGCGCAGCGTCGCATTGACCGAAGCGGGCGAGGCACTGCTGGACCGCGTCGCCCCTGCACTCGCCGAGATCGACGCGGCGACGCAGACCGCTGCCGCGCATGTGGGAAGATCTACCGGACTGCTTCGCCTGGCCGTATCCTCCATTGCCGAGGGCTTCCTGTCCGGAGACTTGCTGGCGTCGTTCCTGGCCGCCAATCCGGGGGTCCGTCTCGACCTGCGGGTGATCGACGCGGAGTTCGATATCGTCGCGGCGGGGTTCGATGCCGGCGTGCGCCTGGGCGAGGTAATCGAGCGCGACATGATTGCGGTACCGGTCAGCGCGGAGCAGCGCCAGATCGTCGTCGCCGCGCCGACCTATCTTGCAGCAGCAGGAACGCCGCTTCACCCGCGCGAGCTGACGCAGCATCGCTGCATAGGCTGGCGATCGTCGGCCGAGGCGGCACCCTACCGCTGGGAGTTCACGCAGGACGGCCGCGACTTCGCCGTCACCGTCGAGCCGGAGATGACTACCAACGACATGGCGCTGATGGTGAAGATGGCTCGTGCCGGTGCGGGCTTGACGATCGGTATGGCCGAAACCTTCGCGCCGTGGCTGGATCGTGGCGAGCTGCAGAGGGTTCTGGACCCGTACTGCCCACCGCTGCCGGGCTTCTTCCTGTTCTATCCCAACCGGCGCCATCTGCCTCTAAAGC
>CAXTTU010000156.1:0-7909 GCA_964247225.1 uncultured Sphingomonas sp.
ACGCCGCCTGACGCAGCGCGCGCGCGAGGCCGGAGCCGGGCGGCGTCTCGCCCAGTTCCCGGCAATTCTCGACCCGGTAGTCGGGAAGGGTTTGGCACGCGATATAGGCCACGCTGGATGGGATGTCCGACTTGATGTAGAAGGCAATTTCGGCATGGGTCGGCTCGCGATACCATTGCGCGTTGTAAAGCCGCGCGCCGCCCGGGCCCTCGCCGGGGCCGTACGCGGCGACGCTGTCCTTGCCGTCGTCCGCGCCTTCCGCCGCGCCCGCGTCCGCGCTTCCCTTGATATGGCCGATGTCGGTGGCGGCGAACTCGTCCTTGCTGAGCGTCAGCATCCTGGGCGCAGGAGTTGCGAGCGGCATCGGCACCGGCGGGGGCGGCGGGACGCGGGTCGGCGGGGGCGGCTGCTTGCTGGTCGCGCGGTGCGCCTTTGCGCTGGCGGGTGCGGCAGCGGCGGCGACCTGCCGCCCGGGGGTGACGTCGAACGTGCTGAGCGTCGGCGACGTCTCGCGCACGGGCGAGGGGATCACGCCCATCCGGATCAGCAGCCAGATAACCAGCGCCACCACCGCCAGCGCGAGCAAGGCCGAGGTGATGCGGCTCCGGCGCGACGCGCGGCCCCGGTAGGACGGGTGCTGGTACGTCGCGGGCATCGGCGCGCCGCCTAGCGCGGAAAGGTTAACGCCGCAATCGAATGGGCCCGCATGACGCGCTATTCATCCAAGCTCAGCCAACCTCTTCAACCTGAGGCAGATACGCGCCATAGCCCTGCGCCTCCATCTCCTCGCGCGGCACGAAGCGGAGCGAGGCGGAGTTGATGCAATAGCGCAGGCCGCCCCGGTCGCGCGGGCCGTCCGGGAAGACATGGCCGAGATGGCTGTCGCCATGCGCCGAGCGTACCTCGGTGCGGACCATGAAGTGCGAGCGGTCGCTGATCTCCTTCACGTGCGCAGGCTCGATCGGCTTAGTGAAGCTCGGCCAGCCGCAGCCGGACTCGTACTTGTCCGCGGAGGCGAACAGCGGCTCGCCCGAGACGATGTCGACATAGATGCCCGCCGCCTTGTTCCCCAGCAGCGCGCCGGTGCCGGGGCGCTCGGTGCCGCTTTGCTGGGTGACATAGAACTGCTCGGGGCTGAGCTTCGCGATCGCGTCCGGGTCCTTGCGGTATTCGGTCATGGGGGTGAGTCTCCGGTCGGTGAGCAGTCGATATGGGTAGACGCGGTGCCGCGGGAAAGGCGGGGGGCTTGCCCAGACAGTTACACCGACATTCTCCGTCACCCCGGGCTTGACCCGGGGTCCCGCTTTTAGCTGCCGCTGCAAAGGAGAAGCGGGACCCCGGCTCAAGGCCGGGGTGACGAGGCGGTTTGAGGTGGCGGGATCCGGACCAAGGGACGTCGGGAGCCCGGGTGATACACTTGCTCGGTGTGCCCCTTCAGCTCGTCGTCATAGAAGGGCACCGGCCTGAGCGCCCCCGCCGCATAGCGCCCCGCTTCGTCGGTGAAGTGCGGCGAGTCCGCATGCCCGCTCTCGCCCCCCGCCGTTACCGCCATCGCCTTTACGCGAGGCCCGAACTCAACCACCGCGACGAAGCTGTTGCCGCTGGTTCCGTACCATCGCTTCGTGCCGGGATAGGGCCTGGCCCCGAACGAGGCGAGGCTGCCCCATTTGGCGCTGGTGAACGGGACGGGGGTGCACGGTCCCGCGTCGCTGAACACCGGGGTGATCGCCGACGACACGCGCTGGAAGCAGTTCACGCGCCCCCACGCCACGCGCCACGTTCCCCAGTCGCGCTGGAGCGTCGCCACCGCCGTATCGAGCGCGGCGAGCTTGTCGGCGGCGGTCAGGTGGTCGCTCATCCAGTCCCACGGGGTCGCGCGTGCGGCGGCGGCGGGCGCGGCCGCCTTGGCCCACAGCGTCTCGCCCCATTCCATCGCCAGCGTGGTCTGCTCCGACGCCGCCGACCAGCGCCGGTTCCAGCCGCGCAAGGAAGCAATCGGCTCTGCCAGTCGCTGCTTCCGCTCCCCCGCTGGCAGCGCGTCCCAAGCGGCCAGCAATTGCGGGATCAGCCGGTCGAACCCGGGCTGCGCGGGGTCGTAGGCGATGGCGCGCAGTCCCTCGGGCGTGAGGTCGTGCGCGCGGGCGAGCAGCGCGGTCGCATGGTCGCCCCGCGGGTTCGCGCCGACCTGGTCCATGTAGCGCGGGAAGTCCGCTTGCCTCGGCGAGTCCGCCCCCGCCGCGCGCCACGGCGCGTCGTTGCTGTTGTACACCCAGCCGCCGCGCGGGTTCACCACCTGCGGGAGCTTTGCGAGCGGCGTCAGCCCTCTCCAATCCGCCGTCGCGCCATCGACAGGCGCGCGCCAGTCGAGCCGGTCGTCGCGCACCGGCACGAACTGCGGGTGGAGATAGGCCATCGTGCCCTCGCGACTGGCGAGCAGCGTGTTGTTGGAGGAGTTTGCCTGCAGCGCGGCGACCTTCATGTAATTGGCGAAGCTGGTCGCCTTGGTGCGCAGCCAGCTCTGTTCCAGCGCCGGGATGGGCCGGTTCATCAGCGCCACGCTGATCCACTTGCCGCCGTCCGCGCGGACGACTGGTCCGTGCCGCGTGGCATAGGTGAAGAAGCTACGCTCGCCCATCGTCCCATCCGGTTTGCGGAAGCGGAGCGTGATGTTGCTTGCGTCGACCGGGCGATCCTTGTCACCGACGCGATAGGTGATGAGGTCGGGCCCGCGGCGGATCACGCTTTCCGCGAACTCGTCCACCGTATCGACGCCGCTCGACGTGTGCATCCAGCCGAGATGCTCGTTCCACCCCTGATACAGGAAGAACTGTCCCCAGGTGCTCGCGCCATAGGCGTGGAGCCCGGCGTCGCTTTCCATCCCGAGCTCGGAGCGAAAGAAGAAGCTGGTGTGCGGGTTGATCAGCAGCAGCGCGTGGCCGTCGCGCGTCAGCTTGGGCGCGATCGCGATGCCGTTCGACCCCCGCGGCTCCTCGCGCAACCGCGCGTCGGCGGCGAGCGCGAGTTGCGGCGCGCTCCCCCTGTAAAAGGCGGCGAGCTTGGCGAGGTCCACCCGCTCGACATCGCCGCCGATCGAACCTTCGGTGAAGGAGAGCGCCATCCACGGCTCGAACCGGGTCAGCACCTTGGGGTGCTCGCCCGGATGCGTCGCTAGGTAGAAATTAAGCCCGTCTGCCCAGGCATCCATCAACGCGCGGAGCCATTGTGGGCTGGCGGCGTAGTCGGCCTTGAGCTTGTCCGGGTCGGTGAACAACCGTTGGCGCAGGTCCGCCCAGATCGCTCCCTCGCCGTCGGCCTCCGCCGTGCGACCGAGGCTGGTCAGGTAGTTCGCCTCGATCCGCCGAAAATCGTCCTCCGCCTGCGCATACACCGCCCCGAACACCGCGTCCGCGTCGCTATGCCCGTGGACATGCGCGATGCCCCAGTCGTCACGCGTGATCGTCACCCGCGCCGCTTCCGCCCGCCACCGCGCGAGATCGCCGGGCTGAGCGGCGGCGGGGAAGGCGAGGAGGGCGAGGGCGAGGAGGAGGCGACGCATGGGGGCAGGGTATCGACCACTCTGGGCGGGAGCAACGTCGCGTGGCCGACCGCACCAATCCCCATCGTCACCCCGGACTTGATCCGGGGTCCCGCTTCTTCCCTGCTGACGTTCGCCAAAAGCGGGACCCCGGCTCAAGGCCGGGGTGACGGTAGGTCAGTGGAGGGCAAGCGGATCGGCCCCGTTTACGGCACCTCCGCCAGCGCCCGCGGCTCGTGCATCGGGCAGCCATTAACCCGCCCACGATGCTGCGCCGACTTGACATATGTCTCGCGCCGCGCGCGGTTCACCCCGCCGAGCGGGCGATGCGCCGCCAATCCGTGCCACGGGCTGAACGCCAGCGCGTCGTCGGCGGCGTTGGTGACGCCATTCTCCCACCCCATCTGCGGCGGCACCTCCAAAGTCGCGACCGTGACGAAGCGGCTCGCATCCTCGTCCCACTGCACCGTCGCGTCCTCGATCGGCATCTTGTCGAGGTCGGTGCACAGCTGCACCTCGAGCGCCCAGGTCCCGCCCGTCTCGATCAGCTGCCGCCGCACTTCCTCGCGCAGCGCGTCGGGGCGGCCCGCGGTGTCGACCTTGACTCCCGTCAGCGAGGTCAGCGCCTCGCTTACCGGCTTGAGCCGGAACTTGGCGATGTAGTCGCCGTAACGGAACGGCGTCTGCGTGTAATAGGTCTCGCCCAGCGGGTGCGTGCTCGGCGCGCCGCCCAGCTGCTGCAACGTGGAGCTCGGATGGCCGATCGCCTCCAGCCCCGCCTCGAACGCGCGCACCACGCTCGACAGCGCCTTCTTCGCGCCCTCCGCCTTGTCGGTGGTCTTGGCGAGCATCGACAGGTTGCCGAGGAACGCCTTCGCGTCGGGCGCGGCAAAGGCGGGGCCGTTGACCATCACGAAGTCCTGCGTGATGTCGCCCTCGGAGCCGGGCAGCCGCTCGCCCTCCACCCCGATCAGCTTGAGCGCCAGCCCGCGCGGCACCAGCACCGAGTCGTCGAGCAGGTCGCCCGGCAAGGTCGAGATGCGGATCACCGCCTCGTACCGGCCCGGCCGCGCGAACAGCCCTTGCGCGAACTCGGGCGACAGGTTGCCCGCCACCGTCAGCGTGCCGCGCGCGATCCCGTGCGCCTTGGCGTGCACCGCGCGGACGCCGTGCTGGTAGTGATCGGCGGTGGTGTCCTGGATATGCGCGAACTGCTCTTCCAGCTTGGTGATCGTGTCGCCCTCGTCGGGCTTCACCTGCTCGACATCGGGGCGATAGCGGACGGGGGTCATCGGGCGGTTCTCCTTGCGCCCGGTTAACACGCGTCAACCTCCCCCGGTTCCTCACCCCAAAGCCATGTCGAGCAGCAACTTGGCGTTGAGCGCGATCAGCAGCGCCGCCGTGCTCCACCCCAGCCAGCGGAGCCAGCGCGGGGCGGCGAGCGCGCCCATCACCCGGGCGGAGCCGGTGAACATCACCAGCGGCACCGCCGCGAACGGCAACTGCAGGCTTAGCACCACCTGACTTCCCACCAGCAGCCGCGTCGCGCCTGCGTCGCCCGCGACCGCCAGCACCAGCACCGCCGGCCCGATCGCCAGCGCGCGGGTGACCATGCGTTGCGCCCAGGCGGGGAGCCGCCAATCGAGAAACCCCTGCGCGACGATCTGCCCCGCCAGCGTCCCCGTCACCGTCGAGTTCTGACCCGAGGCGAGCAGCGCCACCGCGAACACCACGCTTGCGGCCCCCGCGCCGAGCAGCGGGGAGAGCAGGCGATAGGCGTCCGCAATCTCGGTCACGCCCCGATGCCCGGTGCGGTGGAACGCGGCGGCGGCGAGGATCAGGATCGCCGCGTTGACCAGCAGCGCGAAGGTGAGCGCGGCGGCGGTGTCGAGCGTCGCCCAGCGGATCGCCTCGCGCTTGCCCGCATCGCTCCGGTCGAACGCGCGCGTCTGCACGATCGAGCTATGGAGGTAGAGGTTGTGCGGCATCACCGTCGCGCCAAGGATGCCGACCGCAATGTACAGCATCGCCGGGTTTCGGATGACCTCTGCGCGCGGGACCAATCCGCCCGCCACCGCGCGCCAGTCGGGCCCCGCGACCGCCAGCTCCCACGCGAAGCACCCCGCGATCAGCAGCAGCAACGCTACGATCGCCGCCTCCAGCTTGCGGAAGCCGCGCCCCTGCAAGGCGAGGATGACGAACACGTCGACCCCGGTCAGCACCACGCCCCACAGCAGCGGCAGTCCGAACAGCAGCTGCAACGCGATCGCGGTGCCGAGCACCTCGGCAAGGTCGCACGCGACGATCGCGCCCTGGCACAGGATGAACAGCGCGAAATTAACCGGTCGCGAGAAGCGTGCGCGGCATGCTTGCGCGAGGTCCACGCCCCCCGCGATGCCGAGCCGCGCGGCGAGCGACTGGAGCACCACCGCGAGCAGGTTGGCGACCAGCACCACGCTGAGCAGCCGATAGCCGAACGCCGACCCGCCCGCGATATCGGTCGCCCAGTTGCCCGGGTCCATATAGCCGACCGCGACGAGATAGCCCGGCCCCGAGAACGCGCCGAGCTTGCGCCAGAAACCGGGCGGAACCGCGACGCTGCGATGGCTGGCCCCGAGCGACGGGCGGGGCGGGGCGGAGGAGGCGGGGGGCACGGAACCACCCGTGTGGAAAAGCGGTATGGGTTTCAATGGGGCGCAGCTACCCCGCTCTTCATCTCCGCCGCTTTCTTAAGCGCTCGCAGCCATGCGTTGTTGGCGTGAGCCAGTTCTCCGGAAGAGTAGAAGGGCGAGGTCAAGCCACGCATCGACTCTTGCGTCCTTACCTCTACCCGCCCGTCCGCGCGGGCTGACAATGTCCAGACGTGGATCGCGTGCAACCCCTGCGCGCGGCCGGTCCATGCGACGGCGCGAGCGGGGCGAAGCAACGCCAGACGGGACTCGACCTCCGTGTCGCCGTTGGTCCACCCGAAGCCGTGGCCGACCGCGAGCGTCCCTTGCAGCCTGGCCTGCGAGATTGCCGGCTGCCAGTCCGGCCAATGGTCGATGTCGACGAGCAGGTGCCAGATCACGGGCGCGTGCGCGTTAATGGCGATCGACTGGTCGGAGATGATCGGTGCTTCGCGGTCGATGCGTCCCGCCGCGGCGAGGCTCTCGTCTTCGGCACGCGAGCAGCAGCTTGTCAGCGCCATCACGAGCAGCACGGTCAGGGGGCGGCGATCCATGTCAGGGCCCTCGGGTTGCTGTCGAACGTCGCTCGACCAGGGCTTGGTAGCGAAAGCTATCGGCGGTTTCGGGTCAGCCCCGCTCGTCGAGCATCGCCACCATCTCCGCCGTGGTGCAGGTCTCGCCCAGGCGCGGGAAGATGCGGTGAACGCTGTTGTCATGCGCTTCCCTGCTTCCGTCCGACATCGCGTCGACCGCCAGCGCGACGTTGAAGCGCAGCTCGCGGGCGTGGCGGGCAGTCGACTCCACGCCCAGGCTGGTGGCGATCCCGACCACCACGACCTGCGTGACACCCGCCGCCTTGAGGTGAGCATCGAGGTCGGTGTCGGTGAACGCCCCCCAGTTGCGCTTGGTGACGCGATGGTCGCCGGCTTCCACGTTCAGCTCGGGCACCAGCTCCGTCCACCCGTCGGGCAAGTCGGCGACATTGCTCGCCAGCTCGGTCCGGCCCGGCGGAACACCGTCGACGTTCACGAGCACGATCGGCAACCGGTTACGCCGGAACGCCGCGATGAGATCGTTCGCGCGCTCCACCACTTCGGCGACGGGCCGAAACACCGGTCGCGCCGCGATGCCCCTTTGCAGGTCGATGACGATCAGCGCGGTGCGGGGATCGAGCGACGAGAGCGGCATGGCGGACCTTTGGCTGGCAATGTTGGAACAGGTATGATGTGCTCTCGGCCATGACCAGCCACTTGTCTCGCCCCTCCACGACGAACGCACGCGTGGAATGTTGCGCGGGGCGATTTCGAGGGGGACGTAGCCCAAACTTCCCAAACTTTCGCGCGATGGGAGGGGCGGTGGTGCAAGTGGAAGAAACTGCGTTCGGGCCTCAACTTCCTCAACTTTGTTGGAGATTGCGTTTAGTTTGCCCGGCGGGGCCGACGACGGCAAAGCCGCCGTCGGACGGGTTGGCCGAGGGCCACCCGCCGTCCGGCCTCGTCGATGCGCTGCGCGCACCGGGGCCGTCGCTACGCCGACGCCCCTTCGACGGGCAGCTGATACGAATGCCACGCAAAGATCGCCGCCGCCCCCCGGTGCGGTCGCCACGCCTCCGCCAGTTCGCGCACCCGCTTCTCGCTCGGGCGTGCGTCGTGGCCGAGGATGCGGCCGATCTCGATCTGCACCGCGAGGTCGCCCGCGGGCCAGA
>CAXTTU010000157.1:0-7786 GCA_964247225.1 uncultured Sphingomonas sp.
CGCTACCCCGGTCGCCACCCGCCAGCGCGTCAGCTCCCGCGCGCTTCCCGCATCGTTGGCGGGCAACCCCGCGACGATCGAGTGCCACAGCCATGCGGGCGGCGGCACGTCCGCCCCGGCGAGCATCCCCGTCGCGCGCTCGCGCCACCAATCCACCGCGCGCGCGAACGCCGGGTCCGCCGCCTCGCGTCGCTCCGCCGTCACCCGCTCGCCCGCGTCGAGCAACCCCAGCGCCAGCTCCGCCGCGAGCAGGTCGTCCTCGTCTGGCCGCCAGGCGTCGGTCATTCGAGGCACGCCCTGAGCTTGAGCAGCGCGCGGCGGACGCGGCTCTTGATCGTGCCGAGCGGCGCGTCCGCACGCGCCGCCAGTTCGGCATAGGTCGAGCCTTCAAGGAACCCCGCGCGGATCAGCCGCGCGTCGCCATCGGCGAGTTCGCCGAGGCAGCGCAGCATCCGCGCCTCCTCGCCCCGTTGCTCCAGCGCGTCGGAAGCGAGTGCGGCCGGGTCGGCGACATCGCCCGCCGCGTCGAGCCCGAACCGCGCGGGCGCGCGCGAGCGGCGCAGGTGATCCACCGCCTGGTTGCGCGCCACCGTCTGCAGCCACGCGCTGGCCGTCCCGCGCGCGGGGTCGAACGAGGCCGCACGCCGCCAGATCGCCAGATACGTCTCCTGCACCGCCTCTTCCGCCTGTCCCCGCTCCCAACAGATACGCGAGGTGACGCCCAACAGCTTCGCGGCGGTGCGCTGGTAGAGGAGCTCGAACGCGCGCCGGTCGCCCGCGCCGACCTCGCACAACAGCCGCGCGAGCTCGGCCCGGTCGCGCTCGACCAGGCCCGGCTCGACCGGCGCAGGCTCGGTGGTAGGCAGGCGACCCATTGTTCCTGCCAGTTTAGCCGATCGCCGCGACCGCGCAATATACCTCCCGTGCATCCGGTCGCGCGACACTGACGTATATCAGTCGCCGCCCCCTCGCGCGGCCTTCACAAAGGATAGCCCATGAAGATCAGTCTGCGCGCCGCGTTTGCGGCCACGGCGTTGCTCGCCCTCGCTCCGGCGACCACCGCCTCCGCCAACCCGCGCGTCGGCGGCGCGGCGATGTACCCGACCAAGACCATCGTCGAGAACGCCGTCAACTCCAAGGACCACACCACGCTGGTCGCCGCGGTCAAGGCAGCGGGGCTGGTCGACACCTTGTCCGGCCCCGGCCCGTTCACCGTGTTCGCGCCGACCAACGAGGCGTTCAACAAGCTGCCGCCGGGCACCGTCGACACGCTCGTCAAGCCCGAGAACAAGGCGACCTTGACGAGCATCCTGACCTATCATGTCGTGGCGGGCACGATGACGTCCAAGCAGATCGCCGCCGCGATCAAGGCCGGCGGCGGGACCGCGACGCTGACCACGGTGCAGGGCGAGCCGCTGACCGCGACGATGAAGGGGGGCAAGCTGGTGCTCACCGACGCGAAGGGCGGCATGTCGACCGTGACGATCAAGGACGTGATGCAGTCCAACGGCGTGATCCACGTCGTCGACACGGTGCTGATGCCGTAACGCGGGCGAGCGGGGTTCCGGCCCCGCCCCTACTCCCGGCTCGGGTCGAGCAGGTACTTCTCCCCCGTCGCCTTGCGCTGTACGGCGTGGATCGTCTCGGGGCGGAGCAGATCGCGGAGCCCGATCGTGGCGGTGTAGCGGCTGGCAAAGGTGGTGGTGAGCTCGGCCGCCACCCGCGCCCTGAGCTCGGTGACCTTCGCCGCGCCCGCGCGTTGCAGGAACGGCGTCAGCAGCCAGCCGCCGACCGCCCAGGAAAAGCCGACCCAACGGTCGAGCACCGTCGGCGACTGGTCGAGCACGCCATAAATATAGACCTGCTTGAACGTCTCCGAACCGTAACGGCTGTACGCGCCGCCGCCGCGCGCGGCCGCCGTCTCCATCGCGGCGAGGATGCGTGCGGCCTGCGTGCCCCCGCCGATCGCGTCGAACGCCAGCGTCGCGCCGGTCGCGACGACCGCGTCGAGCAACGCACGCTCCCAGTCGGGCGTGCTGCTATCCACGATATAGGTCGCGCCCGCCTCGCGGAGCAGCGCCGCCTGCGCCTCGCTGCGCACGATGCAGACCAAAGGGATGCCGTCGGCGAGGCAGATGCGGTTGAGCATCTGGCCGAGGTTCGACGCCGCGGCGGTGTGAACGATCGCGCGGTGCCCTTCGCTGCGCATCGTTTCGACGAAACCGAGCGCGGTCAGCGGGTTGACGAACATCGACGCGCCATCGGCCGCGCTCGCGCCGTCGGGCAGCTCGACGCAGTCGCGCAGCGGCAGCCGCCGGACCTGCGTGTACATCGCCCCGCCCAGCATCCCGACCCGCTTGCCGAGCAGATGCGCGACGTTCGCGCCCGCGCGCACCACCGTGCCCGCGCCCTCGTTGCCGACCGGCAGCGACTGGCCGACGCGGTTCTGCACCGACGCCAGCGCGCGCGGCGGGACCCGCGCGACGAGCACCGGGCGATCGGCATCGCCCGTCACCTCCAGCGTCGACAGGTCGGCGGGGCCGAGCAGCAGCCCGAGGTCGGACGGATTGACCGGCGACGCCTCCACCCGAACCACCACCTCATCGGGCCCGGGCTCTCCGGCGGAGACCTGCTCGAGGCTGAGGCGCAGCTCGCCCTCGGCGGTGATCAGCGAGCGCAGCTCCAAACCTTGCGACGCGTCGGGCATATACTCTCTCCTTTGGGCGCGTCCGCGGTGCGGTCGGCGTCCGCCCGCTCTATGCCCCGCACGGCCATACGCAATCGGGTAGACGCGGTTTATCGCGCCTGATTGACAAGCGCCGGAGGGTCCGGTGAGGACGCCTCCATGCGGCACGTCCGGCTCCGAAACGCGGTCGCGCGCGGCCTGGTGATTGCCTTGGCGGGGTCGTCCGGGTGGGCGAGCGGCCAGCAGCCTATGCCGGGGATGGCTATGCCCGGCATGGCCCAGCCGGCACCGCCGCCGCAGCCGGTCGGCGAGAGTGAGAACACCACCCCCGCGATGACCATGGCCGGGGGCGACCGCATGGCGATGGCCATGCCCGCCGCGTTCGGCCCCTATTCGGTGACGCGCGAGGCGTCGGGCACCGCTTGGCAGCCCGATGCGAGCCCGATGGCGGGCGTCATGCGGACGCGCGGCGACTGGACCCTGATGGGTCAGGCGCTGCTCAACGGCGTGTATGACGACCAGAGCGGGCGGCGCGGCGACGATCGCCTGTTCGTCTCGGGCATGGTGATGGGGATGGCGACGGGCAAGCTGTCGGCGCACGACACCGTGGCGTTCCGGGCGATGCTGTCCCCCGACCCGCTGATGGGCAAGCGCGGCTATCCGTTGCTGCTCGCGGCGGGCGAGACCGCCGATGGTCGCACGCCGCTGGTCGACCGGCAGCACCCGCACGACCTGTTCATGGAGCTGTCCGCTTCGTACAGCCGGCGCATCGGCGGGGACGGGTCGGTGTTCGTCTATGCCGGGCTGCCCGGTGAGCCCGCGTTCGGGCCGGGATCGTTCATGCACCGGCTGTCGATCGCGGATTCGCCCGAGGCACCGATCACGCATCACTGGTTCGACTCCACGCACATCACCTTTGGCGTGGTGACGGCGGGCGTGACGAGGGGCGCGGTGAAGCTGGAGGCGTCGCGGTTCAAGGGCCGGGAGCCCGACCAGAACCGCTATGACATCGAGACGCCCCGGCTCGACTCCACCGCCATTCGCGGAAGCTGGAACCCGCTCGCCACGCTGGCGCTGCAAGCATCATGGGCGCGGCTGAAATCGCCCGAGCAGCTCACCCCGGGCGAGGATCAGGCGCGTTGGTCGGCAAGCGCGATCTACACCCACGCGATCGGCACGCGCGGCTATCTCGCGGCAACGGTCGCGTGGGGGCGCAAGACCGAGATCGAGGCCGACGGGCACCACGGCCCGGCGCTCGACGCCTATCTGCTGGAAGCAACGGTCAAGCCCGACAATCGCTGGACCCTGTTCGGGCGCGCCGAGCGCGTCGACACGGACGAGCTGTTGCCCCTGCCCGGTCAGGTGCATGGGCCCGCCTTCACGGTCGGCAAGGCGTCGGTCGGCGCGATCCGCGACTGGCCGCTGACCCGCGACGTGAAGCTCGGCGCCGGCGCGCTCGTTGCCCGCTCGTTCACCCCGGGCGGGCTCGACCCGGCCTATGGCGGCGACCGAACGAGCGGCATGGCGTTCGTGCGTATCAAGGTTGGCTGATCCCGCGGCGCGCGGGCTCTTACCCCGCCTCCGCCCGCGCCTGTCCGCGACGGTGGCGGAACAGCCCGTCGATCGGCACGCCGATGATCGCCTTCAGGAGCAAGCGGTCGGGATTGGCCCCGTAGCCGCGCCCGATGCCGATGTTGAGGTCCCATTTGCCGAACGATTTGTCGGCGGTGGCGAAGATGGTCTGCTCCGCGTCGCCGAACCGCCCGATGCGCTTCACGTCGCCAAGGCCGTTGTAACTCTCCACCCCGAGCGCGAACGTCTTCGCCACCGCATAGCTGATCTTGGTGTCGCCATCGAGCGAGGCGGGTGACGGCTGCGGGCCCGACACCACGAAGTCGAGGTTGAGGTTGAACGCCAGCGTCCAGCGCCCCTGCCGCGTGCCGACGATGCCCTTCAGCTCGGCGTTCCACGGGTTGATGTCGAGCCGGCGCACGACATGGCCGAGCTCGAAGTTCGCGCCGTACCACCACCGCTCGCCCTCCCGCCGGTGCGCGATATATTTGAGCCGGCCCTTGACGCCGTAAACGCCCGCATGACCGTCGCGGTCGAGCGTCGCCAGCGGCAGGTACAGCCCCGCCTCCAGACTGCGCGTGATCCCATAGGAGAACTCCGGCGTGACGCGCAGCCGATGCAGCGATTGCTGCTCGCCCGGATAATCGTCGGTCGGCAAGCCGGTCAGGACATAATTGACATGCGTATCGAGCCCGATCTCGCCTGGGTCGTCCATCTCGTCCATATAGACCTGGATCTCTTCGGGCGCGGCCTGGGCGGCGGTCGCCATCAGCGACGCGGCAAGCCCGGCGAGCAGCAGGATGGGGGCGAACCGTTGGCGCGGCGCGACCTCGGCTCCTTTCGATTGTTCCCGTAGCAGCAAGCCTGATTCCCTACCCTGATCGACGCTGCAGCCGTGCGACGATGCCATCGTTCAGGCCGAGCCCGGACCCAGCGCATATTCGCGACAATGGTGGAGATACCCGACCTCATGCCGTCCGGCCAGGGTCACCACGCTGTCCCAAAGCCAGGGCGGCGCGTCGATCGCACCATGACGATCGGTCTCGAGCGCGCGGGTCCATTCGCGGCGCGCATCGCCATCCATCTGCCGCGCGTGCGCCTTGCCGACCACAAAGGCGAGGTAATGCGCCGCGCGCGTGCCGTCGGCCGCGCTGAACTGGCCGACCTCCAGCTTCAGGTCCTGCGGCGCGAGTTCGCGGACGAACACCGACCGGTCGAGCAGCCGCGACGCGACCATCCGCGCGCCCAGAAAGGGGGACAACGCGCGAGCGGCGGCGACCACGCGCTCGCCATGATCCGCCGGCATCGCCGCGCCGCTCGCCGAAGGGCCGACCGGCGCGACCGCTTCCTTGACATCGACCAGCGCATAGCTGCCATCGCCCCTGCGCTCGTCCGTCGCGACGATGGCCGCGAACCGAAGCAGGCCGAGCGAGCTGCACCCCTTGCGCCAATAAGCGGCATCGACCAGCCGCGCGCTCGCCGCCGCTTCCTTTCTCGACGCAAGCGACAGGATCATCGCCGCGACACCCGGCTCCGCGATCACCGCCTCCAGCGCCATGCGCTCACGCTCGTCCAGCGCCCAGAACATCTTGCCGAGCGGGATCGTCGGCTCCGGCCCGTCCAGCCGCTCCCTGGCGAGGTCGCGCCAGCGCCGGCCGAGCGCGCGCCGCCGGACGCTGCGTACAGCGTCCGGTTCGGGCCCGGTATCGCCGCTGGTCGGGTCGGCCAGCGCGGCGGCATAGCCCTCGATCATCGCCTCGATGATGCGCGCGGTCGCGACGCCCGGCAGGTCGGAGCCGCGCGCGGCGGTGGCAAGCGAAAGCCCGATCCGGATCAGGTCATGTGCGGGATTGCCGATCACGGCCTGGTCGAAATCGCGGATCTGCACCTCGATCCTGCCCTTGCCGTCCGAGACGGGCCCGAGATTGCTGAGGTGGCAGTCGCCGCAGATCCACACCGCCGGCCCCATCGGCACCCGCTTCGCGGCCTGCGAGTCGGCGAGCCATTCGTAGAAGGTCGCCGTGTTCCCGCGCACATAGGAGTGGGCGGAGCGGGCCATCTTGCGCCCGCGCATCGCGTCCAGAACCGCGGCGCGCTCGTCGGGGGTCGGCATCTTCATTCGGTGGCTCCGCAGTCCGTCGGTTCGCCTATGCCCCAGACAGCGGCGCGCGACACCCGCCGTTCGCTGCTCCGCTCGCAATTCTCGCCCGCCGCATCGGCAGCGCGGGCAAGCGCCTATCGGTCGCGGTTCCGATCCCGTACGGAAGGTCACGCCGGACCGGAGGCAACCATTTCCCGCCCAACCACGCCAGTGCCGCCTCAGCCCGACCCGACGCAGCTGCGCCGGATCATCGGCGACCTCACCGACGGGGTGATCTTTGCCGAGCCCGACGGGCGGATTGGCTGGGCCAACGCCGCCGCGCTGGCGATGCACGGCGTCGCGACGCTGGCGGAGCTGGGCGCGGACGTCGAGGCTTACCGGCAGCGGTTCAGCCTCCGCTACCGCGATCGCCACCCGGTCCCGCCCGACCATTACCCGCTCGCGCGGCTGTGTCGTGGGGACGCGTTCGGCGACCTCGTCGTCGAGGTCTCGCGTGTGGGGCGTCCGGAGCCTGACTGGGTGCATCGCACACGCGGGCTGGTGCTCGGCGAGGAGGGCGGCGCGCCCGGCTGCCTCGTGCTGGTCCTCACCGATGCGACCGACGCGTTCGAGGCGGAGGCGCGGTTCGAGAGCATGTTCAACCTCAATCCCGCGCCCGCCTTGATCGTGCGGCTCGCCGACCTGCGGTTCGCGCGCGTCAACCAGGGCTTTCTCGAACTGAGCGGTTACGCGGAGAACGCGATCGTCGGGCGGAGCCTGTACGAGCTCGACATCCTGGCCGGGGCCGAGCACCGCGACCGCGCCAAGGCGCTGCTCCACGAAGGCAAGCCGATCCCGCAGATGGAGGCGGAGCTGCCCGGGCCGGACGGGCGCACGCGGCTGGTGCTGCTCGCCGGCCACCCCGCCGAGCTCGCCAACGAGCCGTGCATGATCTTCACCTTCGCCGACCTCGAACCGCGCCGCCGCGCGGAGCACTCGCTGCGCCAGAGCGAGGAGCGGTTCGCGACCAGCTTCCGGCTCGCACCCGTGCCGATGATGCTGAGCAGCCTCGACGGCCACCGCATCCTCAACGTCAACCATGCGTTTCTGGAGATCACCGGCTGGAGCCACGAAGCGGTGATCGGTCGTCGGCCCGCCGATATCGAACTGTGGGACAATGCGGCCACCCGCCGCGAGCTTGAGCGCAAAATCACCGAAAGCGGGTCGTTCCGCGGCTATGAGCTCCGGCTCAAGACGCGGCACGACCAGCTGGTGACCTGTCTTGTTTCCGCCGAGACGGTGACGATCGGCGACCAGCTCTGCATCCTGTCCGCGTTTCAGGACATCAGCGACCGCAAGCGCACCGAACTCGACCTCGTCGCCGCGATCGAGGGGGCGATGCAGGACTCGACCTGGCTCAGCGGCAAGATCATGGACCGGCTCGCCGC
>CAXTTU010000158.1:0-7775 GCA_964247225.1 uncultured Sphingomonas sp.
GTCGTCCACCGCGCGGCGCGAGGCGGCCGCGTCCGCCGCGGTCTGCCGCGCGGTCGCGCGCGCCTGGTCGAGCTGCTGCCCCGATATCGCCGCCGGGTCGAGTCGCTGGAGCTGGAGATAGCGCGCGAGGTCCTGTTGCGCCTTGATCGCGTTCGCTTCGGGCACGCGCGCCTGCGCCGCCGCCTGCGCCTGGCTCGCCAGCGCGGACTGCACCTGCGCCTGTTGCTGGAGCACCTGCGCCTGCGCCTGCTTCACCCCGGCCTGCGCCTGCGCGAGCTGCGCCTGCGGGCCGTTGGGCTGGATCACCGCAAGCAAAGTGCCCGCCTGGACATGGCGGTTGTCATAGTTCGCGACCTGCACCAGCGTGCCGCCGACCTGCGGCGCAACGCGAACGATATGCGCGTCGACGAACGCATCGTCGGTCGACTCATACTGGCGTGCGTGCGCTAGGTAGAGCGTGCCGCCAACGCCGAGCGCGATTGCGACGACGAGCAGGATCATCCAGAAGAACGGGCTGCGGAAGATCGAACGCTTCTTCTTGCCGTCGCCCTCGCCATCCCCCTGATCGCCGCCGGCGTTCTGGTCGCCATTAGTCTGCTGGTCCGGCTTGCCGCCGCCCGCCTGCCCATCCTTGCCGCGCGACTGTTCGCTGCCGGGGTGCTGCTTCTGCCGATCCTGACCGTCGGCGGTACGCTGGTCGCTCATAGCGGCTCCTGGGTGCCGGCGCTCAGCCGGTCGAGTATGGCATCGGTGTTGCGCGCGATCTCGTCGCGGATCAGGTCGAGCCGCGCGGTCGGCGGCGGGTCGAGCAAGCGGGCGGCGAGCGCGCGCGTCGCCCGCCACACGATGACCTGCCCGAACAACAGCATGGCGTTGACCTCCGCCGTACCTTTCGCTGCCCCGGTCGCGAGACTCACCAGCGCGACCAGCCGCGTCGCCATCCGCCCCATCGCGCCGTCGTAGAAACACGCAAAGGCGGCGGTCGGGTGCATCTGCTCGCGCATGATGAACAGCGCCGCGTCGGGGTCGTCGTCCTCCGCCATGACGTCAACGAAATAGCGCAGGAGGCGGTGAACGCATTCGCGCGCATGGGCTGGGTCGTCCGGCACCGGCTCGCATGCCATCGCGGGGGCGAGCGTTTCGGCCATGCCGTCCGCGACGTGCCTCGCCGCCGCGAGATACAATCCGTCCTTACCGCCATAATGATAGGTGATCGACGACATCGCCGTCCCCGCCGCCGCCGCGATCTCGCGTGTCGATACGCCCTCGGCCCCCTTCGAGCCGAACTCGCGCACCGCGATGTCGAGAAGGCGAGACTGCACCATCGGAGCGGCATTTAGTTCGATCGAACGAACAATACAAGCGATTGTCGCACTGCAGCAATCGGGCCTGAATACGCCCGCGTCGTCGGTTGGTTCCGTCCGCTATGCCGCCTCCCGCACCCGCGCCCGTTCGGGGCTGGCAAACTCCATGCTCGCGTCCACCGACCCAAAGCGCAACGCGAGGAGGTCGAGCGCATAATTCTGGTGCAGCCGCCACGGCCTGCGGCTCCCCTGCTTAGGCAGCTTGTCGAGCGAGCGCTGCACATAGCCCGAGCTGAAGTCGAGGAACGGCAGCTCGGCGACGTTGGCGTCGCGCACGCGCGGCGTGCACTGCCGCACGCCGCGCTTCTTCATCGTGTTGAGCAGGCGGCAGACATAGCGGCACGTCAGGTCCGCCTTCAGCGTCCAGGACGCGTTGGTATAGCCGAACGAGTAAGCCAAGTTCGGCACGTCGGAGAACATCATCCCCTTGTAGTTGAGCGACCGCGCGAAGTTCACCGCGCGCCCGTCAACGGAGAACGGCACGTCGCCCAGCAGCTGGAGCTCCAGCCCCGTGGCGGTGACGACGATGTCGGCGGGGAGAGTGTCGCCGCTCTCCAACGCGATGCCATCCTCGCTGAACGACGCGATCCGGTCGGTGACGACCGAAGCGCGTCCCGCCTTGATGGCCTCGAACAGGTCGGCGTCTGGGACCAGGCACATGCGCTGGTCCCACGGATTGTAGCTCGGCGTGAAATGCTTGCCGACGTCATAGTCGGGGCCGAGATGGTCGCGCACCATGTTCAGGATATAGTCCTTTACCTTGGCTGGCTTGCGGCGGGAAAGGCGGAAGAAATACATGCCGAACAGGACGTTCTTCCACCGCGTCAGGCCGTAGGCGAGCTTGCCCGGCAGTCGCCGCCGTAGCCAGTTGGCGACCGGGTCCTCCGCCGGGCGGGAGACCACATAGGTCGGCGAACGCTGCAGCATGGTGACGTGCGCGGCGGTGCGCGCGAGTTCGGGCACGAGCGTCACCGCCGTCGCGCCGCTGCCGATCACGACCACGCGCTTGCCTGCCCAATCGAGGTCCTCCGGCCAGAACTGCGGGTGGACCATGCGCCCCGCGAACCGCTCCGCCCCCGCGAACTCGGGCGAATGCGCCTTGGCGTAATTGTAATAGCCCGAGCACATGTGGAGGAAGTTGCAGGTCAGCGTGGCCGCGCCGTCCGGCCCGTCGACCTCCACCGTCCAGCGCGCATCGGCGCTCGACCAGCTCGCCGCCCGGACGCGGTGGCCGAAGCGGATGTGCCGGTCGATCCCGAACGCCCGCGCCGTGTCGGCGACATAGCCGCGGATCGACGGCCCGTCCGCGATCGCCTTGGCTTCCGTCCACGGCCGGAACGAGAAGCCGAGCGTGTGCATGTCGCTGTCGGACCGGATGCCGGGATAGCGGAACAGGTCCCACGTCCCACCCATCGCCTGCCGCGCTTCGAGGATGAGGTAGCTGCGGTCCGGGCAGAACTTCTGCAGGTGGTACCCGGCGCTGATCCCCGACAGCCCCGCCCCCACCACGATCACATCGACATGCTCGGTCACTGGTCACTCTCCTGAGTAGGGAGGATAAGCACGATGCGGGTTGTGGAAAAGGAGGGGTCGGGCGAGTGCGCGATGCTCGCCGCCCCCAAGCCCGCCGCCGCTTGTCCCTCCTGATCCGTCACGCCGGCCTTGTGCCGGGGTCCAGCCGTCCCCGCGTGCTTCCCGCTCGGGGGTGAGCACGACCTTGCAGCCACCACCTTTGCTCAAAGGAGCGCGTTCCGAGGTGGTGCGGCCCTCACGCAACGTAAACACGCGAAGAGGGCTGGACCCCGGCACGAGGCCGGGGTGACGAATGGCGGAGCGGAAACGGAGCTACTACCCCTCAATAATCCCGCGAGTATTTCAGGCTCGCGTTCGACCCCCCGAACGACCCCGCCTGCGACAGGAGGCTCAGCGTCCGCGTCAGCGCCACCGTCAGCTGCGTCGCGGTGTAGCCGCGCGCGTCGGTGATGATCTCCACATAGATGTTGCGGGTGATGTACTTGCCCGCGGCCAGCGACGTTCCCCGCCCGCTCGCCTGATCCGCGCCCAGTACGCGCAGCCGGTCGAAGCCGATCGCCGAGCGCAGCTTGCCGAGCGGGTTGAGCCCGCCCCCGCCCGACCCGCGCAGCGAGTTCAGCGCGCTGGCGAGCTGGATCGCCTCGGTCGCGGACAGGTTCGACGGGTCGGTCCCGAACAGCAGCCGGCTCAGCACCTCGTCCTGCGGCAGCGCGGGGCTGGAGGTAAAGTTGATCTGCGGCCGCGTGCCCGTCCCGGTGATGTCGATCACCGCGGTGATGCCGTTGGTGGTCGTGGTCGCCTCGATGTCGAGATCGGGGTCGGTCAGCGCGCCGCCGCGGAAGGTGACGGTGCCGCGCGAAAGGTCGAACCGCTTGCCCGCGAACGAATAGGTGCCGCGCACCACCTCCAGCCTGCCCGCCACCTGCGGCGCGGCGGAGGTGCCGCCGACATGCAGGTTCATCCGCCACTCGGACTCGAGCCCCATGCCCGACACGAACAGCTGGTTCTGCGCGACGAGGTCGATGTTGAGCTTGAACAGGCCCTCGGGTGTGGGGGCGGGCTGTGCGATCGCTCCGGCGCGGTTGAGGTCGCTCTTGCGGCGCACGCCGGTCAGCTCGGGCACCTCGGCGGCGCCCTGACGGATGATCGCATAGCGCGCGTTGGGGATCGCGATTCGCCCGGTGATCGCGCCGTCCGCGCCCGTCTTGACGATATGGAGCTGCCCCGTCGCGGTCGCGCCCAACGCATCGGACTTGGCGAGGCGCGCGTTGTCGAGCTTGGCGGTGATGTCGACAGGGAAACCCGCCGCCGCCGCGAGCCCGACCGTGCCCTGCGCCTGCACCGTCCCGTCGCCCGCCCGCGCGGAAAGCTGATCGAGCCGCAGCTGGTCGTTGTTGAACCGGGCAGCGAGCTTGAGGTTGGTCAGCCGGGTGCCGTACGTCTCATTGTCATAGGTGAGGTTGTCCGCGCGCGCCTGCCCGTTGAGCACGGGTGTCTGGAGGTGCCCGCTGAAATCCGCCGCCACCGCCAGCCCACCCGACAGCTGCTGGTTTGCCAGTCCGGCAAGGCTGAACAGCACCCCCGCGGGCCCGTTGTAACGGATGCCGCCGCCGAGCGGCGCGCGCAGCAGCCGCTCGCTCCACGTGCCCCCGCCCGGGATCGGCGACAGCGTCGCGAGCAGGCGACCGACCGTGATCGGCCCACGCTTCACCAGCGCCCGCCCGGTCGCGCCGGAGGCGGCGAGGTCGCCCGCGAACACCACGTCCACCGGCTCGCTCACCGCGGCGAGGCTGGAGCGGGTGAAGTTCGTCACCGTCATCCGCGCGGTCGCGGTCGGGAAGGCGGTGGATGAGCCTTGCGCAAGGTCGAGCGCGCCCGTCGCCTGCCCGCCAATGCCGAGATTGGGGATCAGCGCGTTGGCAACCGACAGGTCGAGCGCGTCGAGCCGCACCTGCGCGCTCATGCCCCGCCCATAGCTGCCCGCGACGCGCGCGCTGCCGTGATCGAACACGATCGGCGTCGGGAGCAGGCGATACATGCCCTTCGCCGCGGTGATCCGCGCGGGGCTGCCGGTGCGGAACGCGATGTTGTTGGCATTCCCCTGCAGCGCGACGGTGTAGAGCGTGGGGCTGAGCAGCGCGTTCGCCGCCAGCCGGAACGGCACCCCGTTGCTCCCCGTCAGCAGCGCCTGCGCGGTCCCGTGCCCGCCGACATAGTTGACCTTGACGCGGCCGGTGGACAGCACCGTCGGCCCGTAGTGCAGGTCCGCGACCTGCGCGTCCGCGACGACCTGCGGCGCGGTGGGGTAGAGCACCACACTCGCGTTGACGATCGCGCGCCCGATCGTGAAGCCCGCGACGCCCGGGATCACCGCCCGGTACGCGCGCGCCGCCACGTCCGCGCGCTGGTACCTGCCCTGCGCGGCGAGCCCGACATTGCCCGTCAGCCCCGAGCCGACAAAGGCGAGCTTGCCCGCGAACGGCCCCGCCGCGGTCTGCACCACGCGCCCGGCGAAGTTGACGCCCGCGAACACCACCTTGTGCACATCGACCGCGAGCTCGCGGCCCGGGCGCACCAGCACATCGGCGGTGAACGCGCCATAGTTGGTGCCCCCGCGCGCATTGACCTGATACGCTCCGCCCCGCCCGACGACGCGCGCGTCGAGGTTGACCAGCCCGACGCCGACCCCGGGCCGCGCGGCGTGGAGCACCACCACGGGGTCGGTCGCGGTCCCCGTCACCCGCGCGGTCAGCGGGCCGTATTGCGTCGAGTAGGCGTCCGCCGACACGACGACCTGCCCGTTGGGCCGATACTCGCCCTCTCCCCGCGTGACACGAAACTGCGGCGCGGAAAGGTGCAGGTTGCTGAACCGGATCGTCCCGTTCGGAAGATAGGCGATGTTCGTGCTCACCACCGCGTTGCCGCCGAGAAACGTCTTCGCGCCCGCGTTGGTGATCCTGACCGTGTTGGCGACGACGCGGCCCGTGATCGCGAACCCGCCCGGCGCGGTGACGAGCTTCGCATCCGTCGTCAGGTTGATGATGCCGATGCCATCGACGAGGTAATCGTTGACCCGCCCCTTGAGCGCGCCCGCGTAGCGCCCGGTCGACAGGTTCGCCGCGATCACGGCGGTGGCGTTGATCTTGTCCGACCGCAGGCGGAGGTTGTCACTCAGCACTTGGCCGCCCTGGATCGCGACATCGCCGTTGATCGCGACGTTGGTCAGCAGCCCGCCCGCGGCGGCGTTCAGCCCCGTGACCCGGCGCGCGCGCGCGTTGACCGGCAGCAGGATGCGGTGCGAGTCGACGGTCGCCAGCCCTTCGGCGTACAGCCCTTCGACCCCGTTCGTACCGAACTGCACCGCGTCCGCGCGCAGCTTGTAGTCCACCGTCGGCGTCCGGAACGCGCCGTTGAGCGCCAGCTCGCCGTGCAGCCCCCGCCCCTTCAGGTTGGGCGCAATCGCGCCCGGGGTCAGCAGGTCCGCGCCGATCTTGAGGTTGGAAAAGCGCGAGGTAGCAAGGTCGATCAGCCCGTTGCCCGCCACCGCCAGCGCGTCCGACCGGAACGAGAAGCGCGTGTCCGCGCGCCGGTTGGCGAGCGCGGCGGTGACGTCGACGTTCAGCCCCGGCGCGGTCAGCCGCGCGACCGGCCCGGCGAGGTACAGCCCCGGATGCGTCACGCCCTTGACTGCGAACGTCCCGTTCCGCGCCGTCAGCGCCAGGTCCGCCAGCGCGCCGCCGCCCAGCGTCGAGGTCAGCCGCCCGTTCCACGCCGTCCACGACCCGCGCCCGTCGATGCTCAGCGTCAGTGGCTGCTTAATGCCCGCCAACGCCGCCACCGCGCCGTTGGCCGGCGCGAGCAGCTTCACGTCGATGGCGAGCTTGTCGTCATCGGGCACCGCGTCGAGCCGGAGATGCGCGACATCGCCGCCTGCCACGCCCGGCCCGCTGAGCGTCCGCGCATCGACCAGCACCCGCGCGGTGCGGTCGGCGATGTGCGCGGCTCCGTCCACCCTCGCCACCCGCCGCGCGCCCGACACCGGCGGCTCGAGCACCAGCCGGTCGACGCGCAGATGCGCGACGTCGATGTCGAGATCGGGCAGCGTCGGCGTGCCGGGCGGATAAGGCGGCGTCGGCTTCAACACAGGGTTGCGGAGGAGGGTCACCAGCCGCGCGTCGAGATCGCGCACGTCGATATGCTTGTTGATGTATTTGAACGGTCGCCAGTCGACATCGAGCTCGGGCGAGGTCGCGAACACGCCCTTCGGGTCGCTCACCCGCACGTCGCGCAGCCGCATCCGGCCATAGAGCGACCCGTCGATCCGCCCAACCTTGATGTTGAGCCCGCTCTCGGTCGTGTATGCGCCGACGCGGTCAGCGACGAAGCGGCGACCCGGATCGGTGTTGATGCCGAGGATCACCACTGCGACCAGCACCACCAGCGCTAGAACGGCCCACAACAGCCACGTCAGCGCCCGCCGCCACAAGGGCGCGCGAGCGGCGGGAGCCTCGCTCGCCATCAGAACGCCTGGCCCAGCGAGATATAGACCGCGACCTTGCCGTCGCCCGGTCGCCGGTTGAGCGGCGTCGCGACATCCGCGCGGAACGGCCCGAAATTGGTGTAGAAGCGCCCGCCGATCCCCGCGCCATAACGCAGGTCGTTGAACTTGGGCGCGCTCGACTCGTACGCGTTGCCGCCGTCGAAGAACGGCACGATGCCGAAATTGCCGATCCGGTAGCGCGCCTCCAGGCTGAACTCGTTGAAGCTCCTGCCTCCCACCGGATTGCCCTGCGGGTCGAACGGCCCCAGCCGCTGATAGCCATAGCCGCGCACCGACCCGCCGCCGCCGCCATAATAGCGCCGCGACGGCGCGAGGTC
>CAXTTU010000159.1:0-7761 GCA_964247225.1 uncultured Sphingomonas sp.
CGGGAGTAAATCCCGTGACGTCGAACGGGTTCGCTGGCGCGACCCGCCGGCCGGTGATGGCGAGTCCTGGATTAGCGGGGCTAATCCAGGCTCTCGTTTTTCCGCGACTTACGTCGCGGAAAAGCGCATCACCTTAATAGCCTCCCCGTTCACCACACACCCGCCCACCCGCTTGGTGGCATAGAAGCTCACGAACGGCTTGTTCGAATACGGGTCGCGCAGGATCGCGGTCTCGCCGCGCTCGGCGATGAGATAGCCGACGCGGAAATTGCCGAACGCCACCGACAGGCTCCCCGCCGCCACGTCCGGCATGTCCTCCGCTTCCGCCACCGGATAGCCGAGCAAGGTCGCTGGCGCGCCCGCCACCAGGCTCGGCTGCCACACGAACGCGCCGTCGCCCGTCTTGAGCTTCCTGATCCGCGCCAGCGTCCCCGCGTTCATTACCCAGGTCGCGCCCTGCCGGTACGGCGCGCGCAAGGACTGGACCAGGTCGATCAGCCGCTCGGGCGCCTCCCCGCCAAAGTCGCCCGCCGCGCCCGAGGGCAGGTATTGCAGCGTCCCGAACGCGCGCGCGCCGTCCGCGGCGGGGGACAGGTCGCCGGTCAGGAACCCCTTCGGCCGTCCCACCCCCGATCCGGTGACGAACGCGCTCCCCTCGGCCCGCGCGAACTCGGTCGCGATCTCGCCCGTCAGCCACGCCTCGACATCGAACGCGGCGTCGTCGAGCATCGCCTGCGACGCGCTCGGGTTGGCGTAGAGCTCGCCCGAGGGCGGCGCAATCTCGTGGAACAACGGCGTCGGCGTGTCGGGGCGTGCCTGCGTTTCCGCCGCCCAGCCCGACGGCGTGCCGCCGGTGGTCACCAGCTTGCGATACCCCGCCGAGCCGACCTGGACCACCTGCGCGATGGCGCGGATCGGCGACACCGCGGTCAGCGCCCGCGCGATGTTGGCGTCGATCTCATGGGGCACCGCATAGCCGCCCGAGTCTCCGCTCACCCCGGTGAACGCCTTCATCTCCAGCGTCGCGCCCCGCCGCACATAGCCGCTGAACGCCCGGTCCCCTTCGGGAGCGCTCGCCCCCGCCAGCACCGGCCGCACCACCGGCGCGCGCTCGATCGTCTCTTCGCTCATGCTTGTTCTCCTCCAGGCAAAAAGAAAGGGCGCGGGAGGCAAAGCCTTCCACGCCTGTGGATGGGTCGGTCGTTCAACGGTTTGCGCTATTCCTCGGCGGCCTCTTCAGGCTCCTCGCGGAACAGCATCCTGATCTCGCGCACTGTCCACATGAAGCCGCTCAGAAGCTTTCGTCCTGATGTCATGTGGCTTGCTAACCAGCCTTCTTGACTTACATTATGCGCTTGGGTCGAAGGAGCGGGTGATGGGGCTAGCTTACGATAAGCTGGATGAGAGCACGCGAAGGTTCATGGTAGATGAGATCGACGCGGACATCGCTAACGGGACTATCTACGTCAGCAATTATCTGAATGCACAAGGATGTGATAGCTGGCGGCGTATTCTTAGGTCGGCAGCAGAGTCCGGCACGGACGATACCCTTGCGGAAAAGATCATCGGTGACCAGTGCCTCAAGTCGCACGTTGAACGCCGGAAGCCTAAGGGCGGGTACACGATGGCCGCTGTTCCGCATACGGCTCACGAAACGCTGGGCGAGGGTGAGTTTAATCGCTACTACACTCGTGGCCTCTGCCGAAGAGCTATCGAAGAAGGTATTCCCATGCTGGAAGTGTACCGCGCGAAAGCGGTGATGCAACCTAGGCCAGACTCCCAGGCGAAGGTTGGCCTACTTGTCGGTCCAGCATCGGTTCTGGAAGACTTGCGCCGAACGCAGGATGTAGAGCCAGCACTTGGCTCACCATCCGGTCCGAACTCTGGATTGACGCTGCGCATCCCCTAAAGTTCTACATGAAGAACAAGCGGCTTGTCTCATCAATCCTGTAAACTCTGGAGTAGTCATCCTGCTCCATAAGGAATAGCGTAGCCTTTCCGGTCAAGCCGATTCCATGCTTCTTGCTGATGTCAGCTAGGTCCGATAAGTAATACCTGACAACGTCGGCATTTGTTTCTTGATCCTGAAGATGCCCGTAAATACGGGTAGAAGCTGACATAGCTTAAGCTCCAATCTCGATCGCTGTGCGTGGATAAAGCTCGCCGACGCGCTCCACCCGCGCCGCTGGCTGCATCGGCTGCCGCACCAGGCTCACCTCCACCAGCTCCACGCCGGTGAGCTCGCGCCAAGCCCCCTGCCGCGCCCTCGTCGCGCGGAAGCCGACGGACAGCCCCTCGCCCACCCGCACCGCCACGTCCGCCGACGCCTCGACCAGCAGCCCGCGCGCATCCTCGCGCACCCGCGCCTCCCCCACCGGCGCGCCGCCATGCGCCGCCAGCAGCGGCACCACCCGCGCCTCGCCGAACGCCCCGCGCCGGAACACGTCGCCCGCCCGGTCCACCCGGTCCCATATCGCCGCATAGCCGGTGAAGGAGGTGCTCACTTCACCCACCCCCCGAACCCCAGCCTCGCCGCAAGCCCCGCCAGCAGCAGCATCGCCACCACCCGCGCGATCCACGCCACGACCGCCCGCCACGCCGAGCGCTTCGCGTCGCGCCAGGCGTTGAGCAGCTCACGCAGTTCCGCCACATCGCCCGTCGCTGCCGCGTCCGCGAGCCCCAGCCGGGTCAGCGCGCGCGTCGCGCCGAGCTCGCCCGCTTCCTCCGCGATGGCGCGCAAGGTGGCCATGTCGGCCCCCGCGCCCTCGCCCTGCGCCAACAGGTGCGCCAATACGCCCGCGCCGCTCATGACAGCCCCACCATCGCCCGCTTCTCCTCCCTTGTGAGAAAGTCTGCCGCCGTCGCCGACGCCCACAAAGCCGCGCGGTCCTCCGCCAGCGCGGGCACCGCGTCGAGCTTCACTCGCGCCCACGCGCCCGGGAACCAGCCGCTGAGCGCCTTCGCCAGCGCGTCGAGGATCGTCCCCGCGAGCGGCAGCACCTGCAGCCGCCACAAGGCGCGGTTCGCCTCCTTGTAGTTCGCATAGGTGTTGTCGCCCGGCTGCCCCAGCATCATCGGCGGCACCCCGAACGCCAGCGCGATCTCGCGCGCCGCCGCCGCGCGCGTTTCCGCAAAGTCGAGATCGGCGGGCGTGAGGCTCAACGGCTGCCATTTCAGCCCGCCTTCCAGCAGCATCGGCCGCCCGGCATTGGCCGCACCCGAGAACCCCGCCTCCATCTCCGTCCTGATCCGCTCGAACTGCTCCGCGCTCAACGGCGAGCCGTCGCCCGGGTCGTGCACCAGCGCCCCCGAGGGCCGGGCGGCGTTGCCGAGCAGCGCGCGGCTCCAGCGCCCGGCGGCGTTGTGGATCTCGATCGCCCCCGCCGCCGCGCCCAGACACCCCAGCCCGTAATGGTCGTCGAGCGGGTGAAAGAACCTGACATGCGCCACCTCGGGCCGGGGCCCGTCGGCGTGGAGCCGCGTCACCCGGTCGCCGACCTTGTAGCGGTACGCGGCGGGCCAGCCGCCCGCGTCCGTCTCGATGCTCACCCGCTCGGGGCGCAGCGCCCACAGTTCCGCCGGCACGCCATCGGGGTCGGCGAGGATCTGCACGAACGCATTGCCGTGGAGCAGCACTTGCGCGGCAATCGCCTCCAGCAGCGGCGAGCCCCCATCGGCGACCTGGAGCAGTGCCTCCAGCGCCGGGTCGCTCGCCTCCACCGGCGCGCCCGCGACGCTTTCCGCGACCAGCCGCACCGCCCGCTGCACCACCGCGTTGCCGCAATAGCCCTCGCGCACCTGCGCCTCGTACGAGCGCGGCCATTCCGCGGTGAGCGGCACGCCCGAGCGCGCCACCGTTGAAGAAAGCGCCGGCCGCGAGGTGTCGCGACCGGCCCGAAAGCCGAACAGCTTCATGTGTGAACTCCCGATTATCGAAACGCGACGCGCGCTAGATCGCCCGCACCCCCGCCGCCGGGCCCCTCCGCTCCAGCATCAGCGCCCACATCGCCCACACGAGCGCGTCCGCGCGGTCCGGCGAGCGGCCCGGGCCGTGATAGTCGCCGCCCAGCACCAGCCCGAGCAGCTCCTCCTCCAGCGCGGGGAACGCACGGACGTGCCACGCCTTGCCCGCCTCGTACAACGCCGCCACCGGCTCCGCCCGCGCCGCCTTGCCCGCGCGGGCGTGAACAAGGCGGACAGGGAGTGTCAGCTCGGCGGCGAGCAATGTCGAGCGCACCATCTCGCCCCCCTGGTTGCCCTCCGCCACCACCCGGTCCGCGCCCACCCGCGCCGCACAGGCCGCCACCGCGCGCGCCCAGGTCTCCGGCGTCGCCCCTACCACGCTCGCATCCTCCAGCACATAAGCGCAGCCGTTCGCGCCCAGCGCCACCGCGACGATCCCGCACGCGTCGCGCCCGACGCCCGCGGGCGGGTCCACCCCCACCACCACGCGCGAGAGCGGCAACGGCGCCGCCGCCCGCCGTTGATCGAGCAGCGCGCGCGTCCACAGCGCCCCTTCGCGGTCGTCGAGCAGCTCACCGCCCAGCTCCTGCCGCCCGAGGCGCGTGTCGCCGTACGTTGCCAGCATCGCCTGGAGGAAGCTCGCGGGCAGATGCGGGTTCTCGTCCGACCGGCCGACCGTTTCCTGCACATCGGGCAGCGCCATCACCCGCCGCATCAGCGCGGTCGGGCGCGGCGTCGTGGTCACCACCACCCGCGGCTCGACCCCCCGCCGCATCCCGAACTGGAGGTTGTCCCACGCCTGTTCGCCGCGCCCGTCCGGCCACGCGCCCAGCTCATCACACCACGCCGCCTCATGCTCGGGCCCGCGCAGTTTCTCGGGCGCGGCGGCGGAGAACAGCCGCGCCTTGGCCCCCGACGGGAACTCCAGCTCGCCCAGCCCCGGCCACCACCGCACCTCCTCCGAGCGCCGCCGCACCGCTAGGAGCCCGCTCGGTCCCTCCACCATCACCTTGCGCGCGTCCTCGATCGAGGTGCCGACCAGCGCCAGCCGCGCGTCCCCATTGTCGCGCGCCCATTGGCTGATCCATTCCGCCCCGGCGCGCGTCTTGCCGAACCCGCGCCCCGCGCGGATCAGCCACACGCGCCAGTGGGTCCATTCGGGCCGCTGCCCCTTGTGCGCCCACAACGCCCAGCGCGCGAACAGCTCGTCGCGATGCCCGATGTTGAGCCCGCGCAGCGCGAGCTCCTGCTGATGGGGCGTCTTGCCCATCAGCTCCCAGAACCAGTGCGGCAACCCGCCGGTGATGTTGCGCTCGCTCATGCGTCGTCGGCCTCCGCTTCCGGCGCGGGCAGCGCGGGGACGGGCGGGTGTCCGGCATGCGCGGCACGCGTCCGCATCTTGGCGAGCAGCGCGGTGATCGCCTTGTCCGTGTCCGCCGCGCTCGGCTCGGGATGCGGCGACTTGCGCGGAACCCCCGCCGAGACTTGGCGAAGAACTGCAGCGTCCGCAGCGCCTTGTCGAAATCGAACGGCGGCGGCACCAGACCGTCCGCCAGCGCGCGCGTCGGGTCGACGGGCGGCAGCTTCAGCCCCGCGCCGCCATGCTCGACCAGCTGCATCTCCAGCCGCTCGAGCCCCATCTCCATCGCCTCGCGCCACGCCGCCGCGAACACCGGGTCGCGGCGACGCACCGCATAGGCGTTGCTTTCGCACATGCCGACATGCTCGGCGGCGATGCTGATGTTGCAGGTGAGCGCGAGCGCGTCGAGAAACTTGCGCTGCGCGGTCGCGTCGAACCGCACGCGCTTCTTGTTGCCGTCGGGTCGCCGACGCTGCGGCCCGCCATGGCGGCCGCTCATGCTGATCGCACCCGTCTCCAGCTCGGCGAGCTTGCGCTTCGTCATGTCTGTCCTCCCTAAACGGGAACGGGCCGCGCCGCCCGAAGGCGACCCGGCCCGTTCCCACGGGATCCCCGCGAAATGTTATTTCGCGAAGGTAACCCCACGCTCCTCACGGCTCCCCCGAACCGCGACGCCGAGAACCCGATCAGGCGCGACCCGGTCCCGCGCCGCCCGACCCGCAATTCTCCAGCGTTCCCGCTATGTACCCAGACAGCGGCGCGCTGTCAAGCGGAAAGAACCGGATGGGTTCGTGACAACGCAAGCTCCTCCCCGCAAGGGGGAGGTGGCGCGGCGGAGCCGTGATTGAGGGGAGGACCGCTCAGCCGTCACGGGAGAGTTGAAGGTCGGTCATGCCCCCGGCATGACCTGAAGGCTGCGGGGCAGCCTTCACCTTCAACTCCCGTGACGTCGACCCTCGGCGAGCCGAGGCCGGCCGGGCTTCGCGAGTCTTGCAGTCGGCGAGCGCCGCCTGCATGCTCGCTCGCCATGAACCACCTCTTCTACGGCGACAATCTCGACATCCTCCGCCGCAAAGTGCCGAGCGCGAGCGTCGACCTTTGCTATATCGACCCGCCGTTCAACTCGAAGCGCAACTATTTCCAGATCTACAACAACCAGGGCGCGGAGGACCGCGCGCAGGCGCAGGCGTTCGTGGACACCTGGAGCTGGGGCGAGGAGGCGGCGGGAGGGCTCGCCTATATTCTCGACATCGAGCGGCTATCACCCCCCCCCGTTCATAATCAACAACTTACGCCTTGGACCGAGCAAACGGTTGAGCTGATCCGCGGGTTAGAAAAGGTGCTGGGTCGCGGGTCGCTGCTCGCCTACCTGGTCCACATGACGCTCCGGATCGTCGAGATCCACCGCGTGCTGAAGCCGACGGGAAGTTTCTACCTCCACTGCGACCCGACCGCCTCGCATTATTTGAAGCTGATTTGCGATGCGGTGTTCTGCGGGCAGGGTGGGCTATTTCAGAATGAGATCGTCTGGAAACGCACGGGCCATCATAGCCCGAGAGCATCGTTCGGCCCGGTACACGACATAATTCTTTACTACACAAAGTCCGCCAACTTTACGTTCAACATAGTCCGGCGACCCTACATGCGTGGTCACGCCGAAGGACGGTATACGAAGCAGGCCGACGGTCGTTTCAAGTTTAGTTCTGGTGGTAATGTTCTTACTGGCGCGGGTTGGACAGCTGGCTCTTCTGGCTTGCCTTGGCGTCGGTTCGACCCAAAACCGAAGCGACGGCATTGGGCTATACCGAGCTTCTATGACGAGCTTATGCCGCCTGAGTACATGCAGCTGGATACCATAGGAAAACTGGACGCGCTTTATGAGCGTGGTCTGGTCGAAGATGATGGCAAGTCTGCGTGGCCGATCATGGTCCGATATCTCGAAGAGCGGGATGGTACGGCACTGAACGATATCTGGGCCTACCAACCGTACACTGAAGGAACTGTCTTCGGTACGAACGCCGGGATTGATGACGACGTTAAGCCGCTCGGGCCGACTGACCCGGAGCGCCTCGGTTACCCTACTCAGAAACCGGAAGGATTGCTGGAACGGATAATCAAGACATCCTCCAACGAAGGCGACACGGTGCTCGACGCCTATTGTGGCTGCGGCACCACCGTCGCGGTCGCGCAACGGCTTGGCCGCAAGTGGATCGGCATCGACATCACCTATCAGTCGATCGCTGAAATTCTTCGCCGCTTCCAAAAAATGTACCGGGACCTGCCGGGCGCTTGGGAAGAGTTCGAGGCGAACCTGCTTCTCGATGGCGTCCCCAAGGACCTCGAATCCGCGATGGCGCTCGCCCATCGCAAGGACGACAAGACGCGGAAAGAGTTCGAGAAATGGGCGGTGCTCACCTATTCGCGCAACCAGGCGCGGA
>CAXTTU010000160.1:0-268 GCA_964247225.1 uncultured Sphingomonas sp.
CCCGCCCGATGGGCGCGTGGCTGCACGCGCTGTACGAGGGGCGGCGCACGCCGCTCCATGCGGTGCTCGCGCCGGTGGAGCGCGGCTTCTACCGCTTGGCGGGGGTCGACCCCGCCGCCGAGCAGGGCTGGGCGCGCTATGCGGTCCACATGCTCGTGTTCAACGCCGCGCTGGCGCTGTTCACCTACCTTATCCTGCGCGTGCAGTACTACCTGCCGCTCAACGCGCCCGGGTTCGCGGGCGTGGGGCCGGACGGCGCGTTCAACAC
>CAXTTU010000160.1:278-3738 GCA_964247225.1 uncultured Sphingomonas sp.
ATGGTATTCGGGCGAGTCGACGATGTCGAACCTCTCCCAGATGCTCGCGCTGACGATCCACAATTTCACCTCCGCCGCGACCGGCATCGCGCTGGCATTCGCGCTGTTCCGCGGGTTCGCGCGGCGCGAAGCGGCGACGGTGGGGAACTTCTGGGCGGACATGACGCGGGTGACGCTGTACCTGCTGCTGCCGATCAGCGTCGTCTACGCGCTGGTGCTGATCGCGGGCGGGGTGCCGCAGACGCTGACGCAGCAGGTGACCGCCACCACCGTCGAGGGCGCGCGGCAGGTGATCGCGCTGGGCCCGATCGCGTCGCAGGAAGCGATCAAGATGCTCGGCACCAACGGCGGCGGCTTCTTCAACGGCAACTCCGCGCACCCGTTCGAGAACCCGAGCGACTGGACGGACATGGTCCAGATGCTGTCGATCTTCCTGATCGGCTTCGGCCTCACCTGGACGTTCGGCCGCGCGGTGGGCGACACGCGCCAGGGCTGGGCGATCCTGTCCGCGATGGTGCTGCTCGTCGTCGCGGGCGTCGCGGTCGCCTATTCGCAGGAGGCGGCGGGCAACCCCGTGCTGCACTCGCTGGGCGTCGGCGGCGGCAACATGGAGGGCAAGGAAACGCGCTTCGGCATCGCCGCATCCGCGCTGTTCGCGACCGTCACCACCGCCACCTCCTGCGGCGCGGTCAATTCGATGCACGACAGCTTCACCGCGCTGGGCGGCCTCGTCCCGCTGTTCAACATCCAGCTTGGCGAAGTGGTGGTCGGCGGCGTTGGCTCAGGCATCTACGGCTTCCTGCTGTTCGCGATTCTCGCGGTGTTCGTCGCCGGGCTGATGGTCGGGCGGACGCCCGAATATGTCGGCAAGAAGATCGAGAGTCGCGAGGTCAAGCTGGCGGTGCTTGCCATCGCGGTGCTGCCGCTGTGCATCCTCGGCGGGACCGCGATCGCGTCGGTCACCACCGCCGGGCTGGCGGGGCCGCTCAACAAGGGGCCGCACGGGTTCGGCGAGATCCTGTACGGGTTCACCAGCGCGGTCGGCAATAACGGCTCGGCGTTCGCGGGGCTGACCGCGGGGACGCCCTTCTACAACGGGCTGCTGGGCGTCGCGATGTGGCTGGGGCGGTTCTTCGTGATCGTGCCGATGCTCGCCATCGCCGGCTCGCTCGCCGCCAAGCGCTACACGCCGCCCTCGGCGGGCTCGTTCCCGACCACGGGCGCGCTGTGGGTCGGGCTCTTGGTCGGGATCATCCTGATCCTGGGCGGGCTCACCTTCCTGCCGAGCCTCGCGCTCGGCCCCATCGCCGACCATCTCGCGATGCTCGGCGGCCACCTCTCGTAACGGAGCGCCTCATGGCCCGCGCCGCCGCCAAATCCTTGTTCACCGCCGACCTGCTGCTCCCCGCGATCGGCGAATCGTTCAAGAAGCTCAACCCGCGCCAGCTGGTGCGCAACCCGGTGATGTTCGTCACCGCCTGCGTCGCCGCGTTGCTCACCGTCCTGCTCGGTATGGGGCATGACGGGCTGGCGCTCGGGTTCAAGCTCCAGCTCGTCGTTTGGCTGTGGCTGACGGTGCTGTTCGGCACCTTTGCCGAGGCGCTGGCGGAAGGCAGGGGCAAGGCGCAGGCCGCCAGCTTGCGCGCCACCAAGGCCGAGCTGACCGCCAAGCGCGTCAAGTCGGGCGACGGGGTGACGGAGGCGGTCGCGGCCAGCCAGCTGCGCGTCGGCGACATCGTGCTGGTCGAAACCGGCGACCTCATCCCCTCGGACGGCGAGGTCGTCGCGGGCGTCGCCAGCGTCAACGAGGCCGCGATCACCGGCGAAAGCGCGCCGGTCATCCGCGAGGCGGGCGGCGATCGCTCGGCGGTGACGGCGGGTACGCGCGTCATCTCCGACGAGATCCGCGTCAAGGTGACGGTCAACCCCGGCCAGGGCTTTCTCGACCGGATGATCGCGCTGGTCGAGGGCGCGGAGCGGCAGAAGACGCCCAACGAGATCGCGCTCACCATCCTGCTCGTCGGGCTAACGATCATCTTCCTGATCGCGGTCGGCACCATCCCGAGCTTCGCGAGCTATGCGGGCGGCGCGATCCCGGTGACGGTGCTCGCCGCGCTGCTCATCACGCTTATCCCGACCACCATCGCGGCGCTGCTGTCCGCGATCGGCATCGCGGGGATGGACCGGCTGGTGCGCTTCAACGTGCTGGCCAAGTCGGGCCGCGCGGTGGAGGCGGCGGGCGATGTCGATGTGCTCTTGCTCGACAAGACTGGCACCATCACGATCGGCGACCGGCAGGCGAGCGAGTTCCGCGCGGTGGGCGGGGCTTCCCCGGCGGAGCTCGCTGAAGCGGCGCTGATGGCCAGCCTCGCCGACGAGACGCCCGAGGGTCGCTCGATCGTGGTGCTCGCGCACGACAGGTTTGGCGTGACGCACACGACGCTCCCGGCGCAAGCGGAGGTGATCCCGTTCACCGCGCAGACGCGCATCTCGGGCGTCCGGCTCGGCGATACGCTGATCCAGAAGGGCGCGGTGGACTCGATCCTGAAGGCAAACACGGGCGCGGGCGAGACGGCGGCGGCGACCGAATTGCGCCGCGTCACCGACGAGATCGCGCGCCAGGGCGGCACCCCGCTGGCGGTGGCGCGCGACGGGCGGCTGCTCGGTGCGATCTTCCTCAAGGACGTGGTCAAGGCGGGCATCCGCGAGCGGTTCGGCGAGCTTCGCCAGATGGGCATCCGCACGGTGATGATCACCGGCGACAACCCGCTCACCGCCGCCGCCATCGCCGCGGAGGCGGGGGTGGACGACTTCCTCGCCCAGGCGACGCCGGAGGACAAGCTGGCGCTGATCCGCAAGGAGCAGCAGGGCGGCAAGCTGGTCGCGATGTGCGGCGACGGCACCAACGACGCCCCCGCGCTGGCGCAGGCGGACGTGGGCGTGGCGATGAACACGGGGACGCAGGCCGCGCGCGAGGCGGGCAACATGGTCGATCTCGACAGCGATCCCACGAAGCTGATCGAGGTCGTCGGGCTCGGCAAGCAGCTGCTGATGACGCGCGGCGCGCTGACCACCTTCTCGGTCGCGAATGACGTGGCCAAGTATTTCGCGATCATCCCGGCGATGTTCATCGTCCTTTATCCGGGGCTAAGCGTGCTCAACGTCATGCGGCTGGGCAGCCCGAACAGCGCGATCCTGTCCGCGATCATCTTCAACGCGCTGATCATCCCGCTGCTGGTGCCGCTGGCGCTGAGGGGGGTGAAATACACGCCGATGGGCGCGGGGCCGCTGCTCCGGCGCAACCTGATGATCTACGGGGTGGGCGGGTTGGTCGCGCCCTTTATCGGCATCAAGCTGGTGGACTTGGTGGTGAATGGGGTGGGGTTGGCGTGAGCTCAAACCCCCCCCCCCCCCCCCCCCCCCCCCCCCCCCCCCGGCCGGGGGCCCACGGGGGCCCCCC
>CAXTTU010000160.1:3748-7749 GCA_964247225.1 uncultured Sphingomonas sp.
GGGTGAATGGGGGGGGGGGGGGGGTCGCCCCACCCCCCCCCCCCCCCACGATCCGTCACCCCGGCCTCGTGCCGGGGTCCAGCGGTGTCCGCGTATTACCGGCCGCAATGTTCGCACCACGCTGGACCCCGGAACAAGTCCGGGGTGACGGGTAGAAAGGTAATCGCACGATGAACTCCGACCTCACCTCCTCCTTCCGCCCGGCGATCGTAATGACGCTGCTGTTCGCCGCACTGACCGGCATCCTCTATCCGCTCGCGTTGACCGGCATCGGGCAGCTCGCCTTTCCCGCGGCGGCGAACGGCAGCCTGATCCGGGAGGGCAACCGCGTGGTCGGCTCGTCGCTGATCGGGCAGAATTTCGCGGCGGCGCGTTACTTCCACCCGCGCCCGTCGGCGGCGGGCAAGGGGTACGACCCGCTCGCCTCGGGCGGGTCGAACTTCGGCCCGGCGAGCAAGGCGCTCCACGACCGCGTTCAGGGCGACGTGAAGGCGGCGGTCGCCGACGCGCCCGGGCAGGCGGTGCCCGCCGACCTTGTCACCGCGTCCGGCTCCGGGCTCGACCCGGACATCAGCCCCGCCGCCGCGCTGTTCCAGGTGCCGCGCGTCGCGAAAGCACGGAACCTGCCCGAAGCTACCGTGCGCGCGCTCGTTGAACATTCGGTCGCCGGCCCGACGCTGGGCTTCCTCGGCGAAGCGCATGTCAACGTGCTCCTTCTTAATCGACAGCTCGACCGGCTCGGCGCTACACCCGCCCGGTGACCGCCGATCCCGACCGCCCCGCCCCCGAGGCGTTCCTGCGCGCCGCCGCGCAGGAGGGGCGCGGCAAGCTGAAGATCTTCCTCGGCGCGGCCCCCGGCGTCGGCAAGACGTACGAGATGCTGTCCGAGGGCGCGGCCCGGCACGCGAACGGGACGGACGTGGTCATCGGCGTGGTCGAGACGCATGGCCGTCGCGATACGGAGGCGCTGACCGTCGGTCTGCCGGTCATGCCCCGGCGCGAGATCGCGTACGAAGGCCGGACGCTGACCGAGATGGATCTCGACGCCCTGCTCGCGCGCCGCCCGGGCCTCGTCCTCGTCGATGAACTCGCGCACACCAACGCGCCCGGCAGCCGCCACGCGAAGCGGTGGGAGGACGTGACCGAGCTGCTCGACGCGGGGCTCGACGTCTATTCCACCGTCAACATCCAGCACGTCGAGAGCCTCAACGACGTGGTCGCCTCGTTCACGCGCGTCCGGGTGCGCGAGACGGTGCCCGACGCGGTGCTGGAGATGGCCGAGATCGAGGTCGTCGACATCCCGCCCGACGAGCTGATCGAGCGATTGCGGGACGGCAAGGTCTATGTGCCGGAGGAAGCCAGCCGCGCGCTGACGCATTTCTTCTCCAAATCGAACCTTGCCGCACTGCGCGAGCTGGCGCTGCGCCGCGCGGCGCAGGCGGTGGACGCGCAGATGCTCGATCAGCTGCGGCTGACCGGCGCGGGCGGTAGCTGGGCGGCGGGTGAGCGCGTCGTGGTCGCGGTCAGCGAGCTGCCCGGCGCGCCCGGGCTGGTGCGCGCGGCCAAGCGGCTGAGCGATGCGCTCCACGCGCCCTGGACGGCGGTGCATGTCGAGACGCAACGCTCGCTGGCGTTCGGCGAGGAACAACGCGCGGCGCTCGGCCGCGTGCTGGCGCTCGCGACCCAGCTCGGTGGGCAGGTCGCGTCCGTCCCCGCCGCCAATGTCGTCGAGGGGCTGAAGAGCTACACCGCCGAGGCGCGCGCGACGCAGCTGGTGGTCGGCAAGGCGAACCGGTCGCGCTGGTTCGAGCTTCGCCACGGGTCGGTGGTCGACCGGCTGGTGCGCGAGACGCCCGGCGTCGCGGTGCATGTGCTGCCGATGGAGGACGGGCCCGCGCCCGCGCCCGTGCGGCGGCGGGGAAGCTGGGGCAGCCCCGCCGCCTATCTCTGGACGGCGGCGATGGTGACAGCGGTGACCGCGGGCGCGCTGGCGCTGGCGCAACTGCTCAGCCTCGGCAACGTCGCCCTGCTGTACCTGTTGCCGGTGATGGCGGCGGCGACCTGGTATGGGCTGCGCCCCGGCCTGTTCGCGGGGTTGGCGAGCAGCCTTGCGTACAACTTCTTCTTCCTGCCCCCGACCGGCACCTTCACGGTCGCCGCGCCCGAGAATGTGGTCGGCATCGTCGTGCTGCTCGGCGTCGCGTTCGCGACCAGCCAGCTCACCGCACGGGTGCGCGCTCAGGCGGACCTTGCGGCGGCGAGCGCGCGGGTCAACGCGGTGCTGTCTGGCTTCCTGCGCCGCCTGACAGGCGCACCCGACCTCGACGCGCTGGCCGCCACCATCGCGGGCGAGATCGCGGGGTTGTTCGCGGTGCGCGCGGTGGTGCTGACGGGAGGGGCGGGCGATGTCGAGGTGCGCGCCGCCGTGCCGCCCGCCGACGCGCTCGGCACGATGGACCTCGCCGCCGCGCGCTGGGCGCTGGAGCGGGGGCAGCCCGCCGGGCGAGGGTCGCACACGCTTGCCGCCGCCGAATGGCTGTTCCACCCGCTCGTCGCGGGTGGCGCGCCCGCCGCGGTGCTGGGGGTCGCGCGCGAGGATGCGGGCGAGCCGCTCCGCTCCGACCAGCTGCCGCTGCTCATGGGCCTGCTCGATCAGGCAGGCGTCGCGCTCGACCGGTTGCGGCTGGAGGGCGAGGCACGCCGGGTGGCGGGCGTGGAGGAGCGCGACCGCCTCCGCGCGGCATTGCTGTCCTCGGTCGGGCACGACCTGCGCACCCCGTTGACCGCAATCGTCGCCGCCGCCGCGCGGCTCGACGACGCGCGCCAGCCCGAGCTTGTTGCCGACATCCGCGGCGAGGCGGAGCGGCTCAGGCGGTTCGTCGCGAACCTGCTCGACATGGCGCGGATCGAGGCGGGCGCGATCCAGCTGTCGATGGAGCCGGTCGACCTCACCGACGCGGTGGTCGCCGCCGCGCAGGACGTTCGGCGGACCTTGGGCGACCACCCGCTGACGCTCGACGTGTCGCCCGCGCTGCCGCTGGTGCGGGTCGATTCCAGGCTGCTCCACCATTGCCTCATCAACCTGCTCGACAATGCCGGGCGCTATGCCGACCCCGGCACGCCCGTGATCGTCCGCGCCGAGCGCGCGCCGGGGGTGCTGAGGCTGACCGTGATCGACCAGGGCCCCGGCCTGCCACCGGGTCGCGAGCAGAGCGTGTTCGAGACGTTTCGCCGGCTCGAAGGCTCCGACCGGTCGAGCACCGGCACCGGTCTCGGACTCGCGATCGTCAAGGGCTTCGCCGAGGCGATGGGCGCGCGCGTGTCCGCCGCGAACCGGGGCGACGCGCAGGGCGCGCAGTTCAGCCTCGAATTCCCCGAAGCGGCGCTGGTGCGCGCGGACGCGGAGATCGCCGCGTGACCGGCGCGACCGTGCTGGTCGTCGATGACGAGCCCGCGATCCGACGCCTGCTGCGCACCACGCTGGAGGCGGCGGGCTACCGCGTCACCGATGCGGCCACCGCGGCGGAGGCGGTCGAGCGGCTGGCGGGCGCGCCCGATCTGGTCCTGCTCGACCTCGGCCTCCCCGACCGCAACGGGCTGGAGCTGCTGCCGGTGATCGCCAAGCGGAGCGGGGCGAGCGCTATCGTCGTCTCCGCGCGCGATGCGACGGAGGAAAAGGTGACCGCGCTCGACCTCGGCGCGATCGACTATGTGACCAAGCCGTTCGATACCGACGAGCTGCTCGCCCGCATCCGCGTCGCGCTGCGCCACCGCATCACCGGCGAGGGCGGTCGCGCGGCGGTGACGGTGGGCGAGGTCAGCATCGACCTGGTCGAGCGGCGTGTCACCCGCGCGGGCGCGGAGGTGCATCTCACCCCCAAGGAGTATCAGGTCCTTGCCGAACTCGCGCGCTTTCCGGGACGCGCGATCACCCATCGTCACCTGCTCGCGACCGTCTGGCCCAACGACCGCGAGGGCCATGTCGAGTATCTGCGCGTGGT
>CAXTTU010000161.1:0-5305 GCA_964247225.1 uncultured Sphingomonas sp.
AGCGCCGGGTCGATGCGCCATGTCACCACGCCCCCGCGTCGGCGGGCGAGTTCGGTGTCGTCCGCCGCGCGGGCGGCGGCAACCACGGCGGGCGCGGCGGTGAGTGTGACCGCGCCGGGCAGCGGCTCCCGCTCGGCGCGGCGATAGAGCGCGAGCGCGGCGGCGCGCGGCTGGTCGGCGGCGAGCAGTTCGGGGAGTGAGGCGCGCAGCCGCGGGCGGACGATCTGGACGAAGCCCCAACCGTTGATCGCGGTCCGCTCGAACGGTGCTGGGAGCGCAGCGTCGAGCGCATCACCCGCGCGGGTGCGGCTCGGCCGGTCGGGCATCGTCGGCAGGTCGATGCCGATCGAGCCCGCGATGCCGAGTCGCCGGATCGCGCGGCCCGCGGCGGCGGCTCCGGCGAGGGCAAGCGCGGCGGGGTCGAGATCGCCATCGACGTCGATCACGGTCATCGCCTCGGTCCGCTCGATCAGCAGCCGCCCGCCGGGGAAGTGGACGGTGCCGGTCAGCGCTTCCTCGATCAGCTCGCTCCACCCTGCCGCCTCGAGCGCGTCGCGATCGACCATGCGCAGTTCGCGGACGGGCGCGCCGTCGAGTTGCTCGCGCAGGGACGGACCGGGCGCGGGGGCGGGGTCGTCGGGACGGGCGCGTGCCTTGGCGAGCTTGGGGTAGCGACCGGGCAGCGCCTCGCGGACGATCTCCACCGTCAGCCGCGCGCCCGGGCCGACGCCGCGCGGCACGGGGTCGAGAAATGCCTCGCCGCCGCCCTCCAGCTCGACCCGCGCGGCGCGGCGCGCGATCAATGCTTCGGCGAAACGCGCGCGATGCACCGCGCCGTAACGCGGGCTCACCGAAGGGCGCTCGACCCGCGCTTCCAGGATCGTGTCGCCCTCGACCAGCGCGGCGCGGTTCTCGCCGACGCCCGCTTCGTACAGCCACTCACGCAAGCGCGAGACCCGACGCCGCGAGCAGCGCGCGCGTTTCGAACAGCGGCAGGCCGACCACGCCCGAATGGCTGCCGTGGAGGAACCGGACCCACGCCTCCGCCTGGCCCTGGATCGCATAGCCGCCCGCCTTGCCCGCGCCCTCGCCGCCCGCAATGTAGGCATCGATCTCAGCCGAGCTGAGCACGCGCCAGGCGAGGATCGTGTCGGACAGGCGGACGCGCACGCGTCCGTCGGGCGTGATCACCGCGACCGCACTCAGGCAATAGTGACGACGGCCCGACAACAGCTCGAGCATCCGGCGGTGGTCGGCATCGTCGACCGGCTTGCCGAGGATGCGGCGGCCCGCGGCGACCACCGTGTCGCCCGCGAGGACGACCTCGTCGGGCGCGCGGGACACGGCACGCGCCTTGGCCTCGGCAAGGCGGAGCGCGTAGGCGCGGGGGAGTTCGCCCTTGAGCGGCGTCTCATCGATATCGGGCGCGGCGATGCGGTCGGGCGTGACGCCAAGGCGCGCAAGCAGATCGAGGCGGCGGGGGGAAGTGGAGGCGAGGACGAGGGGCATGGAATATCTTACCATTCGCCTTCCGCCGTCATGCCGGACTTGTTGAAGCTATGTACTCTCCCGACAAGGAACCCCTTGTCCGTCACCCCGGGCTTGACCCGGGGTCCCGCTGACTTTTCTGCCGCCCGAATAAGAAGCGGGACCCCGGCTCAAGGCCGGGGTGACGGGAGAGGAGATCGAGAGGGGGCACAGGCCCACGTCCGCTCACTTGAACCGGTAGGTGATCCGGCCCTTGGTCAGGTCATATGGCGTCAGCTCGACCAGCACCTCGTCGCCGGTCAGCACGCGGATGCGGTTCTTGCGCATCTTGCCCGCGGTGTGGCCGAGCACCTCGTGGTTGTTCTCCAGCTGAACGCGGAACATCGCGTTGGGGAGCAATTCCACCACGCGGCCGCGCATTTCGAGCAGTTCTTCTTTGGGCAAACAGAAACCTCTGATCTGAAGGACGCGCGCGCCATAGCCGAGCGCGCCGCGCAAGGAAAGCGCGGGCGAACGCATCACCTGCATCAATATGGGCGGCGGGCACCCGCGCGCAAGTCACGCCGTCCGGCGCAGGCGATAGCGCACGTCCCCGCCCTCATCCGCGAGGTGGCCGAGCCGGGCGAGCGCGGCGAGCGTCGCGGCAATCCGGCCTTCGCTCCGGCGGCCGCCCGCGAACCGGCCCGCGATGTCGGCGGCGGACAGCGCGCCGCCGTCGCGCAGCGCTGCGAGCACCGCCGCGGTCTGGCCGATCGCCTCGCGCGGGAAGGCGGGCTTGCGCGTCGCGGGTTGCGCGAGCGCCGCCTCGATCTGCCCGGCGCGCGGGTCCGGGGCGGGAAGCGCGGTGACACCCGCGCGGGCGAGCTGATACTCGGGCCTCAGCCAGCGCACCGTACCACGCCGCTCCTCCGTGCGCCGCTCCGCGTTGAGTGCGACCAGCCGGGCGACCACCTGTTCGGGCTGGAGGTCGGCGGGCCAGCGGTAGGCGTCGGCCACCGCCGCATCGAGGCGACGGTGCAGTTCGTCGAGAAGGTCGACACGGCCCCGAACGCGCGCGTCCTGCTCGACGGGGGTGAAGGGCTCGCCGCGCAGGAGCTTGTCACGCGAGTTATAAAGGCCGGTCAGCGTCAGGTCCGGATGGAGCGCGAGCACGTCCTTGCGCTGCGCGTCGAGCTCCTCGGCGAGCTCGCCGATGCGGGCGCGCTGATTTGGAGATGCGATGGGGAAGGGGAAGGGATCGAAGACGAGGGAGTTATTGTAGCGCTCGCGGTCCTCCAACGTCCCGCCGATGGCTTCCGCCCATACTAGATGGAAGCGAGACGACAGAACGCCGAGCACGAACGGGTCATTGCTGGCGATCACGATTAGCTGCTGGTCGGGGATGATCGTGCCAGGCAAAAGCTGAAAGATGCGATGTTTGGCCGTTTGCGTGGTGACGATGTACGACGCGAGCCCGATCAGGCTCGGGCGCTGCTCGCCTCGCGGCTCACCAAAAATCCACCAGCGCTCGCGGTAAGAGGCGCGGTTGTTCCAGTCGCGGCCGACCTTTTTGCCGTCCGCATCTATCTTCTCCTTCACCTGCGTCTTGAGGTGTTGGTACACCTCCGGAAAGCCGCGACGCACTTGTTCGTCCGTCAGACCGTACAGGTCGATGACCAGCATGTTGCGGGAGCGCCCCGTAAGGTCGCGACCGTTCCGGTACTCGCGAATGTGTCTGTCCAGTCCTTCACGGCGGCCAAGGCCGAGCGCGCCCGCTTCTGACCGGGTCACCACGAATCCCTTGCCGATCAGGGTCACGCCGCGAAAACTCAGCCATTCGTTAGCGCGTAAGGGCACCGGAGTGGTTAGATCGGTGCCGACGCCTAGATCCGCGTTGATCCGCCCGGCGCGCGCGGCGAACTCGATCACCGGCGCGTCCGTGTCGAGCCTTTCTTCCCGGACCACCTCCAGCAACATGCCCTCTCGCTCGCCCGCCTCCGCAACGGTGATCGCGATGCGGACGGCGGCGGCGTCGCGCGTCGCCTTGGTCCAGGGGTGGTCGGGGATGGCGAGCACGAGGCTGATCGGCGCGCGCGCGTCCAGGTGGCGGGCGATCACGCGGCGGCTGAACTCCTGCGTGATCGAATTGGTGGTGACGAGGCCGAAGCGCTTCAGCCTGCCGCCCTTCTCCACCAGTCGCTCGGCGGCGCGGTCCCACCAATACATGACGAAATCGGCCGACTTGCCCATCCGTGGATGCGCCCGCCACAGGGCCGCCGCATAGGCGTCGCCGAGCCGCCCGCGCAGGTCCTTGCCGCCGATGAACGGCGGGTTGCCGACGATGTAATCCGCTTCCGGCCAGGCCGGACGGCGCGGGTTGGCGTAGCCAGCGCTTGATCCATCTGCGCCGAAGCGCTCGCCGTCATGCGCCAGCACCGCGTCGCGCGTCTCGATCGTGCTGAGCTCCTCCAGCACCGGGTCGGTGATCTCGCGCCCGTTGCGCAGCTGCCATTGGATATAGCCCAGCCACAGCACGAGTTCGGTGATCGCGGCGGCGCGCGCGTTGAGTTCGATGCCGAGGAAGTTCTTGGGATGCACCGTCTCGGTTTCGAGCGCGAGCGCCTCCTGCCCACCCAGGTCAGCGAGCACCTCGAGCACCTCGCCTTCCAACCGCTTCATCAGCTCGAGCGCCACGTAAAGGAAATTGCCCGTGCCGCAGGCGGGGTCGAGCACCTTGATCCGCGCGAGCTTGACGTGGAAGTCGTGCACCAGCCGGATCGCCGCCTGCGGGTCGCGGGCGCGCTCCACCTCGACCGCGCCGAGCACGACCTGCGTCCATTCGAGATTGAGCGGCTCGACGATCGTCGCCGCCACCACGCGTTCGACATAGGTGCGGGGCGTATAATGCGCGCCGAGGCGGCGGCGCTCGGCGGGGTCGAGCGCCTGCTCCAGCAGCGTTCCGAAGATCGCGGGCTCGACGTCGGTCCAGTCATGCCGCGCCGCCTCGTAAAGCTCGCCGATCTCCTCGCGGGTAAGCGGAATTGCATGGGCGTGCTTGAACAGACCGCCGTTGAACCGCCGCACGCGCCGCCGCAGCGTCGCGGACAGTTCGCCGCGATCCATCCCGCGCCAGATCTCCTCCAGCAGCGGCGCGAAGCTGTCGGGGTCGCCGCGTGCATCCCGCAGGAACGCGGTGAACTCGCCCGGCTGGAGCAGCCGCACCTTGGGCCCTTCGGCGAACATGGTGAACAGGCAGCGGGTGAGGAACGCGGCGACCTCTGCCGGCCCTCGCCCGCGCGCCTCGAGCAATCTGCTGACGGCGGCCAAGCGCGCGGCGATCTCGCGCGTGACCAGCGCGGATTGTCTGGCGGGGTCGAGCGAGTGCGGGTCGAGCCACACGCGCCGCAGCCGGTCGCGGATCTCCGGCCGGGCGAGATCGTCGAGGAAGATGCGAAAGCCGCCGCGGTCGGGAAACTGGCGATAGTTCTTTCCCTGCCCCGAAAAGTCCGCGAACAGCTCCAGCGCGTGGCCGACGTCGCAGACGATGATGAACGGTGGCCAGCCATGATCGGCGGGCAGCGCGCGGGCATAGTGCTCGGCCTGCTCGCGCGCGTTGCGCATCAGCACGTCCCACCCGCGCGTCGCGCTCCTGCGCCCGCGCGGGGGCGGCGCGGCGAGGCCGGGCGGCAACGCCCGATCGGCGAGCGCGACCTCCTTCGCGCCCCCCGGCTCGCGGCTTTGCTTGGCTTCCAGCACGAAGCAGCCGCGCCGGTACAGGTCGATGCGGCCCGGGCTTGACGCGCCTGCCTCGTCCGCAAACGTCACGGCACGTTCGAAT
>CAXTTU010000161.1:5315-7661 GCA_964247225.1 uncultured Sphingomonas sp.
ACATAATCGTTTCGGGCGCGCGTCGCGTCGGCTGGATCGGGGCGGGGAACGCCGAGCAGCTCGGTGAGTTCGGTCAGGAACAGGACGTAGTTGGCGCGCTCCGCCCCGCCTTCGTTACTGCGCCAACGGGCGATGAACTGCTCAAGAGCTCTGGCGGAGACGGGTTGGTGCGGCTTGTCCTGCTGGTCCGGCATTGACCGGAGGACGGCCGAGGCGCTCGCACGTTGAGCGTTGTTGCATCCGGATCGGATGTACCCGCTCGTGGAGCAGGACGGTTACAGTAGCACCTCCTGCCGCCCCGTCTCCTCGCGCGCCGCCCTGCGGAATGCCGCGCCGGGGTCGATCAGCGGCAGGTCGGGCCGCTTGCCCCGGAACAGTTCGGCGAGCGTGATGATCTGCAGCCGGGGATAGGTTTTGCCCGTCGCGGGCGCGTCGAAGCGGCCGACCGCAGCGGCGCGGCGCTCCATCTCGCGGGTGGGCAGCGCGTTCATCAGCAGGATGCCCGCGGGCGCGCGCTCGCGCTCGATCGTCGCCGCGAGCGTCTCGACCATCGTCACCGACGGGTTGAGCCCGCCCTTCACCGACACGATCGCGCGCTCGGTCCGCTTGCCGTCGGGCTTGAAATAGATCACGCCGTCGATGCCGCCGTCCGCGCCCTTCTTCTTGCCGCCATAGGGCATCGCGTCGACCATCGACACCGCCCACCATTGGAACTGGTATTTGTCGCGCGCGGCGAGGTCCTGCGCGGAGGCGAGGTCCTTGGGCGTCCCCTCGACGGTGAAGCCGACGCCGGGAAAGGCGGCGCGTAACCGTTTCTCGATCAGGCTGATCGCGAGGTGGGTGATGTCGATGCCGATCCACTGCCGCCCGAGCTTCTGCGCGGCGTGGACCGCGGTGCCGCAGCCGCAGAACGGGTCCAGCACGGTCGCGCCCTCGGCGGAAGAGGCGGCGATGATGCGCTCCAGCAGGGCGAGTGGCTTTTGCGTGGGGTAGCCGAGGCGTTCTTGCGCCTGGCTGTTGATCGGCGGGATGTCGTCCCACAATGTCTGACGAGGCTGGCCCGCGCTTTCGTCGAGGTACAGCTTGAGCCGAAGTCGACCGCTTGCTTCTCGCGGGAAATGAAGCAGCCCGGCTTCGTCATAGGCCTGCATCTTTTCCCGTGTGAATGACCAGCCGTTCGGATGCGGTTGGTAAGTGATCCCGTTCGAGGCGGTGTAGGGGTAGTGCAGGTTCGGGCGAATGCCCGGGTTGCGCAGGTCCCGCGTGGTGAAGCGTCGGCCCGCGGGGTCGACCATGTTGTATTTGGTCTCGATGTTGCGATCGGACAGCGGCATCATCGGCCTGTTCCAGACCGGCTTTGCGCCTTTGGAATAGTAGAAGATCGAGTCGGTGACGTCACCATAATTGGCCGAAACATTGCCGTGCGCGCTGGTGCGCTTCCAGATGATCTCGTTGTGGTAGAACTGGATCCCGAACACCCCGTCGAGCAGCAGTTTCAGGTAATGCGACGCGGTCGGGTCGCAGTGGAGGTACAGGCTGCCCGTCTCCTTGAGCACGCGGTGGAGCTCGATCAGCCGCACCGCCATCATCGCCAGATAGGCCATCATGTCGTTGTCGCCGAGAAACGCCCGGAGCGCGTTCAGCAGGTCGAACGCGCGGGTGTGGCCGGAGCGGGCGACCTGGTCGAAGGCGTCCTCGGCCGCGTCGTTCCAGTGCCAGGTGTCCTCGAACGCCTCGATCTGCGCGGTGGAGGCGCGACCGTCGGGCTCCTTGAACAGGATGCCATAGCTCGCGTTCGAATTGAACGGTGGATCGAGATAGACGAGGTCGATGCTCCCGTCCGCGACGTGCTCGCGCAGGACACGGAGGTTGTCGCCATAGTGGAGGCGGTTGCCGGGGTGGTTGCTGCTCATCGGCAGCTTGAATCATTTGTGGGGCGGAGCAGGAATCGAGAGGCTGATTCGTTATGGAGCAGTCAGCGGGAATCCGCACCGTTTTGGAGCGATCGCGCCCGCATCGGTCAGAGTATCAGAAGCGCGCGGATGAGCCCCTGCACCTTGGCCAGCGTCGAGAGCGAGACGCGGCCCTTGCGCGTAGCCTTGCGCGCCCGCCAGTCGAGGCTCTTGACCTGATCCGCCAGGACGGCGCTTGGTGGATCAAGGCTGTCGACGACCTCGAACGCATAACCCTTGATCCGCGACGTCATTGGGCAACAGACCACCATTCCGCGGGGGTCGTTGTACCGCGCGGATGACAGCACCAGCGCGGGACGCCGCCCCGCCTGCTCGTGCCCCGCTTGCGGGTCGAACTCGAGCCAGACGACATCACCCGTGTCCGGCACATAGG
>CAXTTU010000162.1:0-4122 GCA_964247225.1 uncultured Sphingomonas sp.
ACCATAGGCCGCGCGGAACTTGATGTCGCGAACGGGCGCATAGACCACGTCGCCGTTCCACGCGAACACGGTTCCGGTCTTGCCGATGTTGTAGTGGGACACCCGGCCCGCGCCCTCAACCGTCAGTTCCTGGAAGAACGGGCGGTCCTTGAGCAGCGGGATGTTGATCTGCCCAAACGCTTCCTTGGTCTCCTGCGCCGGCGGGCGGAAGTCGGGGATGACGTTAAGGAAGGTGCAGCCGGACGTGCCGCAGGCGGTGCTCGCCGTGAACGGATCGTAGGCCGCGAACGCGGTCTCCTTGCGATACTCGCCGCCGAGCACGAACGCGATCGGCCCGCCGGGCAGCGAGAACAGCTTGCCCAGATCGCCCGCGACGTAAGCGGTCCCGTCATACAGGTCCGCCTTTTGAACACGCGAGGAGGTATAGCCGAAATAGTTCAGCGCCGCTTGCGACACCGAGCCTTCGCCGAACAGGTTGACGGGGACGCAGGAAGCGTCGTCGTTGGTCGGGTCCGCGTCCGCGTTGATGCCGCACACGATCTGACCGGCCGCGTTGCGGACCGCGTTGATCGAGTTCGCGTATTTGGAGCGGACGATGTTACCGTTGGTCTGGTAGTAGGTATAAAGGTGGCCGTAGGTGAAATTGACGTCATATTTCCATGTATCGAGGAAGGTGCCGCGAACGCCGACGCTGCCCTCGTAATTGTCGCGCCGGTGAAGCTCGCCGCGGCCCCCGAAATCGGTGTCGAAACGCTGCGCGGTGAAGGTGGTCGCGCCCGGTGCGAGGTTCGCGACCAGCGTGGCGCGCGCCTGCGGCGTCAGGAACGGGTTGTTGATGCTGAACGTATTATTGAAGAAGGTCGGCTGGCCTTCCTGGTTGGCGTGGACCTGCACGAACTGCGCGTGAAAATAGGGCACGAACGCGGGCGACACTTCGAAATGGCCGAGCAGGTTGAACGCCTTGCGGTCCAGCCCCGGCTCGATGAACCCGTCCTCGAGCAGCGTGGAGCCCTGACCACCCTGGCAATTGCTCGACCCGAAGGGCCGGAAGTCCACCGCGCAATTGTTGGGGACGAGCGAGCCGTCGCGCGCGAACACATAGGTGCGCCCGAACTGCGACAGCGGATTGGCGCTGGCGGGGTTGGCAAGGCCCGAGCAGGCCGCCGCGCGTCGGGCGGCGAACGCCGCCGCGCTCTCCCCCGCCGCCGCCGCGACCGGGCAGGCAGCGGTGAACAGCCCGCCGTTGGAGATGTTATTGTTGCGGATGCCGGTCATGAAGGTCGTATCCGAGATGCCGTCGCCCGTTGCGGCTTCGGGGCCGGCCCGCAGCGTGCCCGCATTGGGGTTGAGGTTGGGGCCGGTGTTCTGCGTGAGCTGAAACTGCACCCGTCCGCTATACGCGCCCGTCTGCTCGTCGCGGTCCACATTGAGAACCGTGTTCTGCTTCGCATATTCCGCCGCAAAGGTGATATTGCCACGATCGTCCGCGAAATTGTGTCCGGCCACGATGCTGGCGAAATAGGAGCCGCGATCGCCGCGCGAGGTGACCCCGCCCTGCGCGCGCAGCTTGATCCCCTCGTAATTGTTCTTGAGCACGAAGTTCACGACACCCGCGACCGCGTCCGATCCGTAGATGGCCGAATTGGCGCCCGTGACGATATCGACCCGGTCGAGCAGGTCATTGGGCACGTCATCGACGTCGGGCCGGTTGACGCCGGGCGTCGCGGTGATGAGCCGATGCCCGTCGAGCAGCACCAGCGTGCGCGCGGTGCCGAGCCCGCGCAGGTCAAGCGCGCTGATCCCCGCCGTGCCGATGAACCGGGTCGAATTGGCCTGGGAAAAGGTGGACCGGAGCTGAGGCAACTGGTTCAGCGCGTCGCCAATCGACAGCGTGCCGCGGTTGAGCAGCTCGCCCGCGTTCACGGAAGTGATCGGCACGGGCGAGGTGATGTTCGGACGATTGATTCGCGTGCCCGTGACGACAACTTCGCCCCGTCCCGCGCCCGCGCCTTCGGTTGCGGTGGTCCCGGTCGGAACGCGGTTGCCATCGGTGTTCGGCTGGGTGGTGCCGTCCTGGAGCGGGCAGGGGATCGCCGCGCCGTTCGCGTCCTTGCAGTCCTGAGCGGGTTTGACGTCCTGCGCCATCGCCGCGGGGGCGAGCAGCGCAAGCCCGGTGAGGGCGGTCGCGGTCAGAAAGCGAGTTTTCATCAGTTTCCCTTTGTCGCGCCGTTCGGCGGTGTTGGTCGCCGACAAGGGAAGCCGAGCGGGACGGTTGGCGCAAGTACTTGAAAAGCCGCGTTCATGAAATCTTCATATTTCTGTCAGGTTGTGGCATCTCCGCAACACAGACCGTGTTGGCGGGGATGGTCTCGCGACGGTGTCGCGCGCGCGAGGCGTTTCACTCAGCCCCAATCACCCATGTGGTCGCCAGCCTTGCTGCGCAGCATTGCGCATGTTGCGACGCGGCAGGGACTGGCCTAGCGTGGCGGGACGCGCGAGGGAGAGCCCGCATGAAGAAGCCCAATGGCGGCACCGTCACCGTCAAGAAATACGCCAACCGCCGCCTCTACAATACGGAGACCTCGTCCTACATCACGCTGGAGCATCTCGCCGTCATTACGCGCGAAGGTCGCGAGTTCCGGGTCGTCGACGCCAAGACCGACGACGACATCACGCATAATGTGTTGACCCAGATCATCATGGAAGAGGAGGGTCGCGGCCAGACGATGCTTCCCGTCAGCTTCCTGCGCCAATTGATCGCGATGTACGGCGACTCGATGCAGGCGATGGTGCCCGGCTATCTCGAAGCCTCCATGGACAGCTTCCGTCGCAACCAGACGCAGTTCAAGACGGCGGTGGAGGGGGCGTTCGCCAACGGCCCCTTCGCCGAGATCGCCAAGCGCAATCTCGCCATGTTCGAGGCAGCGACCAGCGCGTTCAAGCCCGAGGGCAAGGCGGGCGTGAAACCCGCGACCGCGCCGAGCAAGGACGAGGAGATCGCGTCCTTGAAGGCAGAGCTCGCGGCGCTGCGCGACAAGGTCGAGGCACTGGGGCAGGCCGGGCGCTAGGCCCCAGAGGTTAGTTCCCGCCCCGCATCAGTGCCGTGTTGACCTCGAATGGTGAGTGCGCGGCGGAGGTGCAGCCGCCCGGACGCGTCCAGCCGCACAGCGGCGCGCCGTGCGCGCGCGGCTCGCACCGGGTCCGCGTCCATCGCGCGGGCAGCGTGACGCGGCCCGGCGCGACCGCGCGGTTGAAACTGCCGTCCCACTCGCGCATCGCTGCGGAGAAACGGTGCTCGACCAGAGGATCGTCCCGCAGCATCAGCGACAGCGAGCGACCGCGGCCCAGCGCGTTGTAACCGGGGGTCTCGGACCAGTCGGGCCCGATCACCCCCACGCCGCACATCGCCGGGTCCCCCGCGAACTCGGCGAACAGCACCGAGCCCGCGCGGTTGCGCTGCGTCAACGCGAATCCCTCGCCGGTGGTGCCGAGCGCCGCAGAGGCGACAAGCCAGGCGACCGCCACGCCCGCGAACACGCGCGGGCGACCGCGGACCAGCTCCGCCCAGCCAAGGCTCGACACCAGCACCAGCGTCGCGGTCGACAGCCAGATGAAACGATATTCCTTGTGCGCGATCAGGCTGTGCAGCGCGAGATTGGCGAGCGCCATCCAGAACAAGGCGGGCGCGACGCGTCGTCCGCGCACCAGCCCGAACAGCACGACCGGCATCCACCAGCCCCACATCACCCCCAGCCAGCCGAGATAGGCATAGGCGGGCGACGTGCCGTACGATGCCGCCTTGCCCGCGACGAGGTTCTCGCGGACGTTGACGAGCAGCCAGGCGAGCGGGGTCGCGCCCGCAGCAAGGTCGGCGGCGGCACCGATCGCGATCGCGGCCAGCGCACCGGCGAGCACGGGCGCGAACGCGCTGCGCCACGCCCGCCCCTGCGCGACGAGCACCAGCACGCCGAGCGCGGGCGCATATTGCGGGCGCGCCAGGCTCGCCAGCCCGAGCAGGAACCCGGCGAGCGTGAGCTGGCGGCGCGTCGGCGCGGGCGCGGTGAGCAGCGCGGCGGCGGGCAGCGCGGCCGAGACCGCGAGCGGCTCCGACAGGGTCTGCGC
>CAXTTU010000162.1:4132-7599 GCA_964247225.1 uncultured Sphingomonas sp.
ATGGAAACTCGAACCATGTCGCGGCCACCAGCCCGGCGAGCAGCGCGTGCGGGCGACCCGCGCGCGCACCGATCGTCCACGCGGCCCAGATGCTCGGCAACGACAGCAACGCGCCGAGCGCCCGGACGAGGTACAGGTCGAGCCCCGGTCCGGGCGAAAGCCATTGCCCCAGCGCCAGAGGAACAGTGTCGATCCACGGGATCAGCCAGCCGCGCAGGCCCACCCGCCATTCCCAGGTGACCACGCCCTCACCGGTCAGCAAGCGCTGGGCGGGTTCGACATACTGGAACAGCGCGTCCGGGTGATAAAAGCCCGGCAGCGCCGCCTCGCCGAGCCGAAACGCCAGCGCGAGCAGCATGAGCGCGGGCAAGGTCGGATCGACCGCGCGCGGCGCGGCGGACGAGCGGCGGGGAGGGAGCGCGAAGGAGCCGCGTTCGGCGACGATGCCTGTCATCGCGGCGCGTCGGCTACAGGCACGCTTCGAGATACGCCTGGTCGAACCCGAACTGCTTCGCCTTGTCGAGCGTGTAGGGGCGCAGGCCCATCGAGCGGTATTCGCCGATGATCTTGCCGTCGGCGCTTTCGTCCAGATACTCGAACTTGAACAATTGCTGGGTGACGATCACCGCGCCTTCCATGCCGATCACCTCCGTCACGTCCGTGACGCGGCGCGAGCCGTCGCGCAGCCGCTTGACCTGGATGATGAGGTCCACCGAGTCGGCGATCTGGCGGCTGATCGCTTCCTTGGGCACCTTGATGTCGCTCATCATCACCATGTTCTCCATGCGCGCGAGCGCCTCGCGCGGGGAGTTGGAGTGGAGCGTGCACATCGAGCCGTCATGGCCGGTGTTCATCGCCGACAGCATGTCGAAGCACTCACTGCCGCGGATCTCGCCGAGGATGATCCGGTCGGGGCGCATACGCAGCGCGTTCTTGACGAGGTCGCGGATGCTGATCTCGCCCTGACCTTCGAGGTTGGCGGGGCGCGTCTCCAGCGGCAGCCAATGCGGCTGCTGCAAGCGAAGCTCGGCCGCGTCCTCGATCGTCAGCACACGCTCGCCCGGGTCGATCATCTTGGATAAGGCGTTGAGCATCGTCGTCTTGCCCGAGCCGGTGCCGCCGGAGATGACGACGTTGAACCGGCACGCGCCCGCGATCTTGAGCGCGGTGGCCATCTTGGGGCTCATCGACCCGAAGCCCGCCATCATGTCGAGCGTGATCGGCTTGGCGGAGAATTTGCGGATCGAGATGGCGGTGCCGCGCAAGGAGAGCGGCGGCACGATGACGTTGACGCGGCTGCCGTCCTTGAGCCGCGCGTCGGCGAGCGGCGTGGTCTGGTCGACGCGGCGGCCCACCGAGTTGCAGATCCGTTGCGCGATCTGGAACAGATGTTCCTCGTCGCGGAACTGGATCGGCGCGATGACCAGTTTGCCCTTTTGCTCGATGTACGTCTGCTCGGGGCCGTTGACCATGATGTCGGAGATGGTCGGGTCGGCAAGCAGCTCCTCGAGCGGCCCCAGGCCCAGCAGCTCGTCGACCAGCACCTTTTCCAGCGCGAATTGTTCGCGCCGGTTGAGGGTCAGCTTCAGCTCGGCGAGCACCTCGCCGATGATCGGGCGGAACTCTTCGGCGAGCTCGTCCTTGCCCAGCGTCGCAGCGGCCTCGGGATCGACGCGTTCGAGCAGGCGCGGGAGCACCTGTTCCTTGATCTTGTGGATCGACGCCTCGAAGCCCTCGACGCGGCTGTTGCCTGCCTCGCCGCTGGCGTTCTGGCGGTCCTGAAGCCGCTGCATCGCGTCCATCTGGACGCCGGGCATGGTACCTCCGGGTGCGTCAAAGCCGGGCAGCGGCAACGACTCGATCGGCGGGAACTGGTCGCCGCCCTCAAGCTCGGGGCGGACGGGAAGGCCACCGCCCTGCATCGGCCGGGCGACGCCGAACGACGGCCGCCCCGGCGCGCCCCCGCCCACCCCGCTCCGCCGTCCAAACGCGCTCATGCCGATACCCTCACCACTGGCGAACCGGACTAGGGCGAAAGGTTGAACAAGTGGCTAACCACGGCGGCGGGCTTAGCGCGCCGAGAGATGCGAGCGGAAGCGCAACCTTCCTCGGCTGGAACGGTTGTGGAAGCGAGGGGGCTCAACGTGCAACGTCAAGTCATTCGGCGGATTGACGGTCAACTATTCCGGCTCGTTGCGACGGTCGACGAGGGCCAAACGCTATACTTCGCAGCAGGAAAGGCGGTCGCGGTCGAGCGGTTCGACATGCGACCGGGCAGCGTCGAGTTCGATTTTCAGGTCAACTCCCGAGCGTTCCGGGACGGTCAACCCGAACAGATTGCGGCAATGCAAAACAGCCTTGACCGGGAGTTCCTCGAGCAACGAGTCAAGTCTAATGTGCTGGGCCTTCCTTTCAGCATGGGCGACCCACTCACGATGGCGAGACAACGCCGGATCACGTTCACTTATGGCGAGCTCCGCCCTCAAAATTTTCCGCAGCCGGGCCTCGACACAGCGGGTTGCATGGCGCGTATGGTTCAAACGCACATGGTACACCGGGAACGCGGACGTACCAGGGGTCAATGTACCTGGTGCTAAGGTGCGGTCCCCAGCGGGCCGAAGTGTCGCCGCTGTTGCCCGTGGGGGCGGAAGTGCTCGGATCGGCGCGGCCTCCGGTCAAGGTCAGCAAACTCTCGCGACCGGCGATGTAGGGGCGCTCACCAATGACGCAGGCATGTTACTCGTCTATGTACCCGCGAACGACGGCTGCAAACAATTGCCGCCGTTTGACCGGCGAGACATGATCTTCACCAGTCAGACGTTTGCTGATCGCGTCCGCTCTTGGCTGGCAGGACGCGAGTGGTGAAGTGGGTGTGCGTTCTGCCGGTGCTCTTGTCTGCTTGTGGGCAGACCTATGGAGGCGTGCCCGGGGGTGACGATCACGCTTACCTTCTGATCGCATCGGGGTCGGAGGACAAAGGCTGGGCTGCCGTAGATGCTATTCAGCACGGACTTTCGCCGACCGAAAGCGATAGGATCAGGACCGCAAGTGTGGTCAGAGGCGGACGGGCGATGTACCTCGACTTCAACGGCGAGTGTACTCGTGACCAAACCTTTGTCGAACGGATGCGTCGGATAGCAATCGCGAGCGGTACGCCGCAAGTGCGTTGCAGTCCGATCCCTCCGGCGACTTAAAACCTGCCGAGATTTGCCTATAAGGGAAGGTGGCAGCTCACTCGCGTTCGCCCTCCGCTCGCGCTTCGCGCTCCAGCAGCGCGCGCTTTCGCTCCAGCCCCCAGGCATAGCCACCCGCGCCACCATCGGCGCGGCGGGCGCGGTGGCCGCCTGGGGCCCGGCGCGGCGGACGGCGCGGATCGACCCCGCGAGCGCGATGCGCGCGGAGTGACACGCATGTCGAACACCATCTTCTTCCCACCCGTCGATGCTTGCTGACCTGCGGACCGCGTG
>CAXTTU010000163.1:0-2994 GCA_964247225.1 uncultured Sphingomonas sp.
TTCATGTTCATGCCCGCGCGGCCTTCGGTCTGCACCGCGATGTCCCAGATCGGCAGGGAGACGATTCGCTGGCGCGTTTCCTCGTCAAGGCTGGGCCAATGGATCAGCGCGGGCTTGTACGCGTCGTGGGTGTCGAGCATCATCCGCGACAGAAGGCGGCGGTGCTCTTCGGAACCCATCCGGACCTTTGTGCCGGGCGGCGGCACCGCTTCGAACGTCGGCGGCGAGACGTGAAGCGGCTCGAGGTCAGGATGGTGGCGCGGCGGGAGTGAAGCGACGGAAGTGGCCATGCGTGATCCCTTCGCGCGAGACGGCGGCTTTCGCAAGCGGGTCGAGGAGCGCGGCGAGCTCGTCGGCGTAGCGGTAGCCGGGAGCCGCGCCGGGGTAAGTGCCCGTCGCGGGGTGGGTGTAGATCTCGGTCAGCCCGGGCGGGAGGTGGCCGAGCGCCGCGCGCATCCGTTCAGGCGTGAACGCGCCGGTCCAACGCAAGCCCACGACCTGATCGGGGACGAGCAGCCCCGCGTTGCGCATCCGCCGCTGGAGCACCCGCGCCCACAGCGCCTCTATCCCGCGATGCCCGCGTTCCACCGGCGCGCGGACCGCCCGCATCCCGTAGCGTTTGCCGATGCGGAGGACGGCCGACGCGATCGTCGGGTGGAGGTGAAAATGCTTGTGTGCGTTGACATGGTCGAGCGGTAGGCCGGTCGCGGCAAAGGCGGCGAACTGCGCCTCCACCTCGGCGTGAAGCTGCGCGCGGGCGGCGGGCGAGGCGAAGATGCGGCACGCGGTCCGCGCCATGTCGGTGCGAAAATGCCCCGTGGCGCGATTTACCAGCGCGGGTAGCCGCTCCGGGGGCAGCGTCGGCCGCCCCTCGACCAGCACCAGATGCAATCCGACGCCGAGGCCGGGCATCTCCCGCGCCCGTGCGACCGCATCGGCGGCTGCGTCTCCGCTCACCATCAGGCTGGCGGCGGACAGAATACCGCGCCGACGCGCTTGCTCGACTGCGTCGTTGACCTCCGGCGACGCGCCGAAATCGTCGGCGGTGACGACGAGTCGTCTAGGATCCGCCGAGACGGACGCTTCACACTTTTCACGCCCGTTCGGCAATTGCGTTGCACGCGCCTGAAACTTTGTTGCGCTTGCGAAAGTGGAAGAGGGGGCGAAAACGCGGCTCACAGTGGCAAGCTATCAGAACGGGTCCGTGTAGGACACCGCCAAGAGGGACACTGCTAATGCAGCAGCTTGGGGAGGTAGTTCATGGCCGCGATCGCCAGCGTGACCAGCCCGCCCGCGACCGCCACCGTGCGCTGCGTCCGGGCGGCGGCGCGGTCGATGGCTACGTCGACATCGGCCTTGGTGGGCAGGTTCCCGACCCGCTCGCCCAACCGCTCCACCTCCGATCGGTTCGCGACATGGTTCAGCCGCTCCGACACGCGCGCCAGTTCTGCCGGCACGCCCGCAAGCTTCGCGAGCTCCGACTTCACAAAGTCCATGGCCGCTTCCAGCCGGGCGATGCGCGCTTCCATGCCGCCTGTATTGTCCCCGCCACCACCGATATTCAAGACCGGCTCGTCATCGTCATGGCCGCGCTCGCCGCGCATCTGGCGCCAGACGCCGCGGCGCGACTCGTCGACCGTCATTCGCCCGACCAGCCGGACAGGAGCAGGAACTCCTCGTTCAACTCCTCGATGTCCTCGCGCGCGACCTTCAACTCTTCGCCAACGTCAACGCCGCTCGCCGCCGCAATCCGCTCCACCGCCTCCGCCAGGCGCTTGAGCGCGTGATGCGCGAGAAAGGCGGTGTAGCCGACCTCGCCATTGATCGCCTTGGCGTGGAACTTGGCCTGCTCGAAGCCCATCACGCCGCCTCTTTGCGCCGCCGCAGGAAGTCGAAGAACTCGACCCCTTCGCGCAACCGCCGCTTCATCATGTCGAAGTCGCGGACCATCTCGCCGACGATCGCGCCGATCTTGCGCGGGCGGAAGTAGAAGCGCTTATAGAACTCCTCCACCTTGTCGAAGATGACGGTGGCGGGGAGGTGCGGGTAGGAGAGCTGCGCGATCTGGTTGCCGCCATCGGTCAGCAATTCGTTGCTGTTGTCGAACCAGCCATTCTCCGTCGCCTGCTTGTAGAGGAACGTCCCCGGATAGGGCGCGGCGAGCGACACCTGGATCGTGTAGGGGTTGATCTCCTTGGCATATTGGATCGTTTCCTCGATCGTCTCCAGCGTCTCGCCGGGTAGGCCGAGGATGAAGGTGCCGTGGATGACGATGCCGAGGTCGTGGCAGTCCTTGGTGAACTGACGCGCGACATCGACGCGCAGCCCTTTCTTGATGTTGTGCAGGATCTGCTGATTGCCACTCTCATAGCCGACCAGCAGCAGCCGCAACCCGTTCGCCTTGAGTATCTCCAGCGTCTTGCGGGGCACGTTCGCCTTGGCGTTGCAGCTCCACGACACGGGAAATCCCGGCTTGCCGAAACCGAGCTTGCCCAGCGCGCGCGCGAGGTCCTCGACGCGCTCGTGATTGTCGGTCAGCGTGTCGTCGTCAAAGAAGATCTCCTTGGTCTGCGGGATCTCAGTCAGGATATATTCGACCTCCTCGATCACCTTGGGAACCGAGCGGAAACGGTAGCGGTGCCCCGCGATCGTCTGCGGCCACAGGCAGAAGGTGCAACGGCTCTTGCACCCGCGCCCGGTATAGAAGCTGACATAGGGATGGCGGAGATAGCCGCCGAAATACTTCTCGATCTGGAGGTCGCGCTTGTAGACGGGCGACACCATCGGCAGCGCGTCCATGTCTTCAATCACCGCGCGGTTGGCGTTGCGGACGAACTGGCCGTCGGGCGCGCGCCAGGTGATGCCGTCGACCTCCGCCAGCGGCTTGCCCTCAGCGATCTCTTGAATGGTATAGTCATATTCCTCGCGCGCGACGAAGTCGATGTCGGGGCTGGCGGCGAGGCTCTTGTCGGGCTCCACCGCGACCTTGGCGCC
>CAXTTU010000163.1:3094-7535 GCA_964247225.1 uncultured Sphingomonas sp.
CCGTTCCCCGCCATTCTAAGCCTTGCCCCGCGCCAATCAACCGAGCGCGTGACGAAGCTCGACACGAACACGGCAAAGGAGAACAGGTCGCGGGCGGGGAGCCACCACATGGGCGCAGCGCGCTCGCCCGCCGCGCGGTTGGCGGTGAGGGCGAGCAGGAGCCGGGCGCAAAGGGCGGCGGCGAGCGCTAGGCCGCCTGCGACCGGTTGAAACGCGGTCGCCAGCAGCGCGAGCGGGACGGGATGGGTCAGCACGCTGCCGAGATGGCCCGCGGCATTGACCGCTCGCAGGGTGCTCGCCCAGCGAAGTTCGTGCCGCCACACCGCCACCGCGCTGGTCTCGACGCAGCCATGCGTGAGGAACAGCCCCGGCGCGACAACGACGCGCAGCCCCAGCGCGCGCACCGCGGCGCCCATCGCATAATCGTCCGCGAGCTGGTCGGCGAACGCTGCGAAGCCGCCGATGCGCTCCAGCGTCTCGCGTCGCAGCGCGATCGTCGAGCCCATGCACGGATGCTCGACCCCGAGCGCGAGGCTCATCAGCACCGACGGCGTGAACTGCCACCCGATCGCGGCGGCGGCGAAACGCGACCATCGCCCCGCATCGCCCCGCCCGTGGTAAACGCACGTCACCGCCCCGACGCCGGGTTGCGCCAGCGCGGCGGCGACGCGGGCGAGGTAGTCGCGCGGCACCGCCATGTCGCTGTCGCTCAACACCAGCAGGTCATGCCGCGCGGCGGGGACCATGTTCGCGAGGTTGGCGATCTTGGCATTGCCGCCGAGCGGGGGAGCCCCCGCCGCCACCGCCACCTCGCCTGCCAGCGCGCGCGCCACGTCGATTGCGGGGTCGTCGGCGCGGTTGCTGCCCGCAACCATCTGCACCGGCGCGGGCCAGTCCTGATCGAGAAAGGTGCGGAGGTTTTGCGCCAGGCGCGGCTCCGCCCCATGGAGCGGCTTGAGCATCGTCACCGGCTCAGGTTGCGCGGGCGCGGGGCGCGGGGCGCGGGCAAAGCGGCGCACGGCGAAGGTGGCGTGGAGCGTGTAGCCGATCCCCGTGATGGCGAGAATGAAGGGAAGCCAGCCGATGATCGATGCCAGTGTCACGTCGCCACCGTAGGGACGAAGCGCGCAAAACAGAACCGTTCGTCCTGAGCGAAGTCGAAGGACCGGCGAACGTGGCGCGCATCGCTTGTGCTTCGACTTCGCTCAGCACGAACGGTGGAGTGTTGCTCTATTTCTCGGCAGGACCGCTCTTCGATCGGTCTTGATGCGAGCGGCACCTGCGGCTTTCGCCGGAATGTCAGAGCGGCTAGGCGAGCCCGTGTGAACGACTTGGTGTTAATAACCGGCGTGTCCGGGTTCGTCGGCTCGGCGGTGGCGCGCGCGGTCGCCGCCACGGGCGTGCCCGTGCGCGGGCTGGCGCGGGCGTCGAGTTCTCGCGCGAACCTCCGCGACTTCCCCGGCGAGCTGGTCGAAGGCGACCTGCGCGACCCTCAGGCGGTCGCGAACGCAATGGCGGGCGTAGCGCGCGTGTACCACGTCGCCGCCGACTACCGGCTCTGGGCCCGCGACCCGGAAGAGATCGTCCGCAACAACCGCGACACCACCCGCATCGTGTGCGAGGCCGCGCTGGCGGTGGGGGCCCGGCGGCTGGTCTATACCTCCAGCGTCGCGACGCTGACCCCGATCGAGGGCCGCCCCGCCACGGAAGCGGACGCCGCAACCGAGGCGGACGTGGTCGGCGCGTACAAGCGCAGCAAGGTCGTCGCGGAACGGCTGGTCGAGGCGATGCTGCGCGAGCGGGGCCTGCCCGCGGTGATCGTCAACCCGTCCACCCCCATCGGCCCGCGCGACGTCAGGCCCACGCCGACCGGGCGCATCATCGTCGAAGCGGCGAACGGGCGAATGCCCGCCTTCGTCGATTCGGGGCTCAACCTCGTCCATGTCGACGATGTCGCGGCGGGACACCTGCTCGCGATGGCGCGCGGGCGGGTCGGCGAGCGGTATATCCTCGGCGGCGAGGATGTGACGCTGGCGGCAATGCTGGCGGAGATCGCGCGGCTGGTAGGCCGCAAGCCACCCCGCGCGAAGCTGCCGGTCGCGCCGCTGGTCCCGTTCGCTTGGGCTAATGAACGCCTTGCCCGTGCCACCGGCAAGGAGCCGTTCCTGACGATGGACGCGCTCAAAATGAGCCGCCATGCCATGTTCTATTCCTCGGGCAAGGCGCGGGACGAGCTCGGCTACCGCGCGCGGCCTTACGGGGAGGCACTTGCCGATGCGGTCGCGTGGTTCCGCGCGGCGGGGATGATCACCCGGTGAACCTCCTCGTGATCGCGACGACCTTGGTCTGGCTGGGGCTGCTGCTCGCGCATGGCGGGTATTGGCTGATGCGCGAGCGCGACACCGCCGCGCCGTCGCCAGAGCCGAGGGCGTGGCCGTCCGTCACCGCCGTCGTTCCCGCGCGCGACGAGGCGGAGGTGATCGCGCGCTCGCTCGGCAGCCTCGCCGCGCAGGACTATCCGGGGCGGTTCCGTATCATCCTGGTCGACGACAACAGTAGCGATGGGACGGCGGAGATTGCGCAGGAGGCGTTCGACGGCGTACGCACACTCCTACCCTCCCCGGCGCAGGCCGGGGCCCAGTTCCCAGGCCAGCACTGGGCCCCGGCCTTCGCCGGGGAGGGTGGAGACGCGGAGTGGGTTCCTGACCCGGTTGCCGACCGCCTCACCATTCTACGCGGCAAGCCGCTTCCCTCCGGATGGACGGGCAAGCTGTGGGCGGTGTCGCAGGGCGTCGCGGCGGCGGGGATGCCGAATTACCTTTGGCTCACCGATGCCGACATCGCGCACGCGCCCGACACGCTCCGCTCTCTGGTCGCGCGCGCGGTGGGGGAGGACCGGGTGCTCGTGTCGCTAATGGCGAAGCTGCGCTGCGAGAGCCTCGCCGAGCGCGCACTGATCCCGGCGTTCGTGTATTTCTTCGCGATGGTATATCCGTTCGCCCGCGTGAACGGGCGCGGGCGGACCGCGGGCGCGGCCGGCGGGTGCATGTTGGCGCGCCGCGATGCGTTGGAGCGAGCGGGCGGCATCGCGGCGATCCGGGGGGCGCTGATCGACGATTGCGCGTTCGGGGCGATGATGAAGCGCGAGGGGTCGATCTGGCTCGGCCTGACCGAGCGCTCGATCTCGTTGCGGGTCTACCCCCGCTTCGGCGACGTCGCGGCGATGATCGCGCGGTCGGCTTATGCGCAGCTCGGCTATTCGCCGTTCGCGTTGGCAGGGACGATCGTTGCACTCGCGCTGGTGTTTGTCGCGCCGCCGCTGCTGGCGGTCGCGGGCGGCGCGGGAGGGTGGTTTCCGTACGCGCTGGTGACGCTCTCCCTTCTGCCGATCACCCTCTCCTACCGCCGCTCCCCGCTCTGGGCGTTGCTGCTGCCCGCGATCGCGGCTTTCTACGCCGGGTGCACGCTGCTATCGGCGTGGCAGCATAGCCAGGGACGCGGCGGGATGTGGAAGGGACGCGCGCAGGCGGCGGCGGGGCGATGATGGCGACAACAGCCGAGCTCGCCTCGGGCAAGGGACATCGCGACGAGAACTTCCCGGTGGCGAGCTGGCTGCTGGCGAAGCGTCACCGCGCGCCGATCATGGCCTTTTACCGTTTCGCGCGCGCGGCGGACGACGTGGCGGACCACTCAAGCGCCGCTCCGGAGGAGAAGCTCCGGCGGCTCTGCGCCCTTCGCGCCGGGCTGGCAGGCGCGAGCGGCGCGCCCGAGGCGCTGGCGCTCGGCGAGGTGTTGCGTGAGCGCGACCTCGACCCCCGCCACGCGAACGACCTGCTCGATGCGTTCGAGCAAGACGTGACCGTGGCGCGCTACCCCGACTGGGACGCGCTGATCGGCTATTGCCGCGTTTCCGCAATGCCGGTCGGGCGCTTCGTGCTTGACGTCCATGGCGAGAGCCGCGCGCTATGGCCCGCCAACGACGCGCTGTGCGCCGCGTTGCAGATCATCAACCACGTCCAGGACTGCGGGAAAGACTATCGCGCGCTCGACCGCGTGTACCTCCCACTAGACACGCTGGCGGCGCATGGCACGCGCGTCGAGGAGCTGACGGCGAAGCGCGCCTCCCCTGCCCTCCTCGCCGCGATCCGGGATACCGCGCTCCATACCCGCGACCTGCTGGCTGAGGCGAAGCCGTTCGCCGCCGGCATCCGCGACCGCCGCCTCGCCGCCGAGGTGCGCGTGATCCAGCGGCTCGCCGAGGACCTCAACGACCGCCTCCTCACCCGCGACCCGCTGAGCAAGCGCGTTCATCATTCCAAACTCGAAGCGGCCATGCTCGCCGCCCGCGCGGTGCTGGCGCGATGAACCCCAAGGCGACCCCCGCCGCGCTCCAGCAACAGGTCTCGGGCAGCAGCTTCTACGCCGGGATGCGCGTCCTCCC
>CAXTTU010000164.1:0-7498 GCA_964247225.1 uncultured Sphingomonas sp.
CGCTCGCTCAGCGCGCTCGACGCGGATGGCAGGCCGACCGCGCATGGCCGCGCGGTGGCGGCGTTGCCGCTCGAACCGCGGCTGGCGCACATGCTGATCCGGGCGGGCGAGCTCGGGCTGGCGGAGACGGCGGCGGAGGTGGCGGTGCTGCTCGGCGAGCGCGGGCTGGGCGGGGCCGACGTGGATGTGGAAACGCGCCTGCGTCGCTGGCGCAGCGAGCGCGGGCAAAGGGCGGAGGGGGCGAGGCGGTTGGCCCGGAGGTGGGCCGCCCTTCTCCCTCTCCCCCTTGGGGAGTTCCGGGTCGGTTGTGCCCCCGGCACAACCTCAACAGCGCGGGGCGCTGTTGACCCGGAACTGGTAGGGGAGAGGGGGAGTAAGGATACGGTCTCCCAGGCAGGGCGCATCCCTACTCCCCCTCTCCCGACCTCGGCTACGCCGAGGCCACCCTCTCCCCAACGGGGAGAGGGTGTGGCGCTCGCCCTCGCTTTCCCCGACCGGGTCTCCCGCCGCCGCGACGCCAGCGGCGAGCGCTGGGCGAGCGTCGGCGGGCGCGGGTTCCGGCTCGACCCCGCCTCTCCGCTCGCGCGCGAGGAGTGGCTCGCGGTCGCCGAGACGCAGGGCACCGCGGCGGGCGCGCGCATCCTGTCCGCCGCCGCGCTCGACCTGCCGACGATTGAGGCGCTGTTCGCCGACCGCATCACCGCGCATCGCGAGGTGCGCTTCGACCCGGCCTTCGGCGCGGTGACGGCCACGCGCGAGCGCCGGCTGGGGTCCTTGCGCCTGTCCACCGGCCCCGACGACGCGCCCGACGCGCGCGAGATCGAACGCGCGCTGCTCGACGGCGTCCGCCGCCACGGGCTCGTGCTCCTGCCGTGGAACGACGCCGCCGAAGCATTGCGCGCCCGCGCGGCCTATGCGGGCGTGCCGTTCGACGACGAAGCGTTGCTCACCGACCTCGACGTGTGGCTCGCCCCCCTGCTCGCGGGCAAGCGCCGCCTCGACGCGATCCCGCCCGCCGCGCTCACCGACGCGCTGCGCGGGCTGCTCGGATGGGACGAGACGCAGCGCATCGACCGACTCGCCCCGCCCGCCTTCACCAGCCCGGCGGGCTCGACCCACGCGATAGACTATGCCGCGGAAGGTGGCCCGCGCGTCGAGCTACGGCCACAGGCGCTGTACGGCCTCGCCGAGCACCCCGTGATCGGCACCGACCGCACCCCGCTCGTCCTCTCCCTCACCTCGCCCGCGGGACGCCCGATCCAGACCACGCGCGACCTGCCCGGCTTCTGGCGCGGCAACTGGGCGGAGGTGGCGAAGGAGATGCGCGGCCGCTACCCGCGCCACCCCTGGCCCGACGACCCGACGCAAGCGAACGCGACGCTTCGCACCAAAAAGGCCGATGCGCGTTCAGGCGGGACGCGCTAAGGAACCACCATGCCCATCGCCCGCATCTTCCAGTCGCCCCAAAACGCCATGTCCTCGGGCAAGCACGCGCATACCGGCCAGTGGATCCTCGAATTCGAGCGGATTGAGGCCCAGCACGCCGACCCGCTCACCGGCTGGGCGGGGAGCGGCGACACGCGCGGGCAAGTGATGCTTTCCTTCCCCACGCTCGAAGCCGCAATCGCGCGCGCCGACCGGGAGGGCTGGGCGTACCACGTCCAGGAAGCGCCGCCGTACAGGCTCAAGCTGCAATCCTATGCGGACAATTTCCGGTAGGACCGGCTGACTCATCCCGTCACCCCGGCCTTGAGCCGGGGTCCCGCTTCTTACTTTCCCGGCGGCAGCGAGAAGTGGGACCCCGGGTCAAGCCCGGGGTGACGGAATTACGTGGCCGTTCCACTCGCATCCCCTACAGAAACGGCGTCCCGCCCGTCACCGGCACCGTCGCGCCGGTGATGTAGCTCGCCTCGTCGCTCGCCAGCATTACATAGGGCGGGGCGAGTTCGACCGGTTGCGCGGGGCGGCCGATCGGCGTTTCCGCGCCGAACGTCTTCACCTTCTCTGCCGGCATGGTCGAGGGGATCAGCGGTGTCCACACCGGCCCCGGCGCGACGCAGTTCACGCGGATGCCCTTTGCCGCGAGCATCTGCGCGAGCCCGGCGGTGAAGTTGTGGATCGCGCCCTTGGTGGTCGCATAGGCGAGCAGTTGCTGGCTCGGCTTGTCTGCGTTGATCGAGGTGGTGTTGATGATCGCGCCGCCATTCTGGAGGTGCGGCTCCGCCGCCTTGCACAGGTAGAACATCGCGTCGATGTTGGTGGCAAAGGTCACCCGCCACTCCTCGTCGGTGATGTCGGCCAGCGACTCGACGCTCTTCTGGTGCGCGGCGTTGTTGACGAGGATGTCGACCCCGCCAAGCTCGCCCACCGCCCGCTCGACGATCGCCCGGCAATGGGCGGGGTCGGCGATGTCGCCCGCGATCAGCACCGCGGTCCGGCCCGCCTTCTCGACCAGCCGCCTGGTCTCGTTCGCGTCGTCGTCTTCGCTGAGATAACTGATGCACACGTCCGCGCCTTCGCAGGCGAAAGCATAGGCGACCGCGCGCCCGATGCCGCTGTCGCCGCCGGTGATGATCGCGCGTTTGCCCGTGAGCTTGCCCGAGCCGCGATAGCTGGTCTCACCATAGTCGGGCTGCGGGTTCATCGCGGCGCTGGAGCCGGGTACTGGCTGCGGCGACTGGTCGGGAAAGGGCGGCTTGGGATAATCGCGCATGGGTCGATCCTCGCTGGGTCTGCCCTGCGGTTAACGCTCCGGGGCGGGCCTTGCCCTGACCCGCGTTAGATTATCCTGCGGGTACGATCGTTGCGGCGAGCACGAGCAGCAGCTTGGCGTCGATCGCGACGCCTCCTGCGCGCTTCGCGGCGACAAACGCGGGCAGGTCGAGGAGCGGGACCTGGTGGACGGTGATGCCCTCGCCCTCCACGCCGCCACCCGCGCCGACGCGGGTCAGCCCGGTCGCGCGGACCAGCGTGAACGTCTCCGACGTCATGCCGGGCGACGAGGCGAACGCGCCCAGCGCCTCGACGCGCGCGGCGCGCCAGCCGGTCTCCTCCTCCAGCTCGCGTACGGCGGCGGTCTCGGGCGTCTCGCCCGCTGCTTCGTCGCCGACCAGCCCGGCCGGAAGCTCGAGCGAGCGGCAGCCCAGTGGGATGCGCTCCTGCTCGACGAGGAGCACCGCGCCGTCGTGGATCGCGAGGATCACCGCCGCGTGGACCTCGCCGCGCCGTGCCGCCCATTCCCAGCGGCCCTGCTGGCGGATCTCAAGGAACTTACCCTGCCACAGGGTTTCGGTCGGTATCGTCATAGCTCGATCAGCCCGTCGGGCAGCTCGTTGGTGTCGTCCGCACTGCGCGGAAAGTGCGTGGCCAGCACCGCGCCGACGCGCTCGACCGCCGCCGCCATGCCCTCGCCCGGTCGCCCAGCGCGTAAGCCGCGGAGCAGCGCGGCCATTGCCTCACCCCATTCTTCCGGCGCGACGCGGGCGTGGATGCCCGGTTCGGCGACGATCTCCGCCCGCCGCTCGGCGAGCGACAGGTAGAGCAGCACCCCCGTCGACGCGCGCGTGCGCTGTTCCGCGGTCATCCGGAACAGCTCTACCGCGCGCCTGCGCACCCGCCGCGCCTTGGTCGCGCCGGGGGTCAGCGCCATCCGCGCCGCGTCACCGGCGAGCGCCACGCGCACGAGCAGGAAGACGAGCGCCTCCACCATCAGGGCGCTCATCAGCAGCGCGCCGGTCGGCGTCACCGGGTCCCACGGCTCCGCGAACAGCGCCACCAGCGGGTCGGCGAGCGCGGGCCGCCATGCCAGCAACGCGAGCACGCCCAGCATCGCCAGCACCGCCCAATGCAGCGCCACGTCGTGATATGCGTCCGAGCGTCGGGCGACCACCGTCACGATCTCGCCATCGCTGAGCGCCTCCGCTCGCGTCACGGCGGCGGCGACGAGCTCGCGGTCGGCGGGGGTGAGGTGCATCGTCACCAGTCCCCCGACGCGCCGCCGCCGCCGAACGAGCCGCCGCCGCCGCCGGTGAAACCGCCGCCGCCCCAGCTGCCGTCCGATCCGCCGCTGTCGCCTCCACCCCAGCCGCTGCCGGAGCCGCCCCAGCCACCGCCGCGCGGCTCGCGATCACCGAGCGCGTTGCCGAGGCCCCAGAGCACGATCGGCAGGTTGCTCCCGCCGCCGCCGGCATAGACCTGTCCCGGCCCACGGCGACGGCGCAGCGCCGACAGCACCACGAACCCGATCACCATGCCCCAGAAGATCAGCCCGATCGGCACGCCCCCGCCGCCATTCGCGCCGCGCCGGTGCGTCCCGTCGAACGCCGCCACCGCCGCGTCCGTGCGCGCCTTGGCTTCGTCGGGCGAGGCGCGGAGTTGGCGAATGATCGCGTCCGTTCCCGCTTCCATCGCGCCCGGCACATCGCCCCCGCGTAGCTTGGGCAGCATGTCCTGCCTGACGATCACGCTCGACAAGGCGTCGGTCAGCACGGGCTCCAGTCCGTAACCGACCTCGATCCGCGGCCCGCGATGACCGGCGGGTTCATTGGGCGCGATGAACAGCACCGCGCCGTTGTTGACGTCGCGCAGGCCCACCCCCCAGCTCCGCCCGAGCTTGTCGCCATATTCCTCGAGCGGATAGCCCTGCAGGTCCGGGATCGTCGCCACCACCAGCTGCCGGTGCGTGTCCTTTTGCAATGCCTCCAACTTGGCCTCGAGGTCCGCCCGGGTCGCGGGCGGCAACACGTTCGCGGCGTCCACCACCAGCCCGGTGAACTTGGGAAAGGTCTGCGCGGGCGCGGCGGCGGCGAGTGTCGCCAGCCAGAGCGCGAGCAGCAGCCGCACCACGCGCATCGCGCCCAGCTCGCCCGCGCCGGGCTTAACCGAAATTGACCTTGGGCGCGGTGTCCGATCCGGGCGTGGTCGCCTGGAAAGGTGCCAGCGGCTTCGCGCCGTAGAACACGCGCGCGCCGACCGCGTCGGGGAAGGTGCGGATGCGCGTGTTGTACGCCTGTACCGCATCGTTATAGTCGCGCCGCGCATTCGTGATGCGGTTTTCCGTTCCCTCCAGCTGCGCCATCAGTGTAGCGTAATTGCCCTGCGACCTGAGTTCGGGATACGCTTCCTGAAAACGCTGGAGCGACAGACCGAGCGCGCCCTGCGCGGCGGCGTACTGGTTCACCTTGGCCGGGTCGGTCAGGTCACTCGCGCTGACCCGGATCGAGCCCGCGGCCGCGCGCGCCTGCGTTACCTGGACCAGGATGTCCTTTTCCTGCGCCCCTGCCGCCTTCACCGTGGCGACGAGATTGGGGATCAGGTCCGCGCGGCGCTGATACTGGTTCTGCACGTCCGCCCAGCGCGCCTTGGCGTTCTCCTCGGCGGTGGGGACGCTGTTGATGCCGCAGCCCGAGAGCATGGCAGCTGCGACGACGACGGGGACGAGAACGGGACGGAACGACATCGGGACCCCTCCTTGGGTGCCGGCGCTATAGGCCAGCACATCCGCTTGGCGAACCCCCTTTCGGTCATTACGCTTGCGTCCGAAACAGCGGGGGAGCGGGGCATGATCAGGGAGTTCAAGACGTTCATCGCGCGCGGCAACGTGCTCGATCTTGCAGTGGCGGTGATCATCGGCGCGGCGTTCGGGCGGATCGTGTCGTCGCTGACCGACGACATCATCATGCCGGTGATCGGGCGGATCACCGGCGGGCTCGACTTTTCCGGCTATTACGTTCTGCTCGGCAACGTACCGGCGAAGTACACCGGCTCGCTCAGCGACTATGCCGCGCTCAAGAAGGCGGGTGTGCCGCTGCTCGGCTATGGCGCGTTCGTGACGCAGGCGGTGAACTTCCTCATCGTCGCGTTCATCATCTTCCTCGTCGTGCGCGCGGTGAACAGGTTCATGCCCAAGGCGGAAGCGCCCGTCGCGACCGAACCCGCCGACGTGACGCTGCTCCGCGAGATCAGGGACGAGCTGCGCGGGCGCGCCTGACCCGCCTCAATGAAAGTCGTGGCTCTTGATCGGGATCACGTCTTCGGGGTCGCAGCCGGTGCGGAACGGCGGATGGTAGTCGCTCCGCGCCTTGGGTCGCCAGCCCGCGTCGCCGCGGTCGGGAGAGCCGGGATGCGTCGCGCCGTCGCCGGGACTGGTCAGGCGCGGCAGGTCGATGTCGCCGACCTGGCGCAGCATTCCCGTCAGATCGGTGATGTAGTCGGCGATGACGTGGATGACCTGTCCTTCACGCTGCACCTTGCCGGTGACGCCGATCATCGCGGAGGACATCACGATCGTGCGCTGCGCCTCGAACCGGTCGGGCCACAGGATGATGTTGGCGACCCCGGTCTCGTCCTCCACCGTGATGAACAGCACGCCCTTGGCGCTGCCCGGTTTCTGGCGGACGAGGATGATGCCCGCGACCTCGACGCGGCGACCGTCCCTGACCTTGGCGAGGTCCGCGCAGCGAGTGTGGCCGCGGTGGTAGAGCTCGTCGCGCAGGAAGAACAGCGGGTGCTGGCGCAGCGTCAGCTGGGTGGCGCGATAATCCTCCACCACCTCGCGCCCGGCGGTGAGCGGGTCGAGCCGAGCGGGCTCCTCCCGCCGCTCGATCCCGGCGAGCAGCGGTAGCGGCTTCTCGCCGAGCCCGCGGATCGCCCATAGCGCCTGCCGCCGGTCGAGCCCCAGGCCCCCGAACGCGTCCGCCTTGGCGAGCTTTTCGAGGGATGCGAGCGGCACTCCCGAGCGCCGCCATAAGTCTTCCACCGAGGTGAATGGCTTCAGCTCACGCGCCGCGAGGATGCGCCCCGCATCGGTGGCGGAGAGGCCGTGGACGATCCGCATACCGAGGCGGAGGGGGAGGCTAGCTCCCTCTCTCCCTTGGGGAGAGGGTTGGGGAGAGGGGGAGACACGGTGCGCCTTGCCGGGCGCTTCCGGGCTGGTGCTTACTTCGCCGAGCATATCCTTACTCTCCCTCTCCCCGGCCAGCATCGGGTCGGTCAGGCCCCCGGCCTGACCTGAACAGCGCGGGGCGCTGTTCACCCGATGCTCCCCAAGGGGGAGAGGGGGAAGGCTCCCCACCAGCCGCGTGTCCCATTCGCTGTCGTTGACGCACACCGGGCGGATCTCCACGCCATGCTCCCTCGCGTCGCGGACGATCTGCGCAGGCGCGTAGAAGCCCATCGGCTGCGCATTGAGCAGCGCCGCGCAGAACACGTCCGGGTGATGGCATTTCATCCAGCACGAGGCATAGGCGATCTTGGCGAAGCTCGCCGCGTGGCTTTCGGGAAAGCCGTAGGAGCCGAACCCCTCGATCTGCTTGACCAGCCGTTCGGCGAACTCGGGACCGATCCCGTTGCGGCGCATCCCCTCGATCAGCTCGTCCCGGAACTCGGCCACCCCTTGCGTATATTTGAACGTCGCCATTGCCTTGCGCAGCTGGTCCGCGCGCGCCGGCGTGAAGCCCGCGCCCTCGATCGCGACGCGCATCGCCTGTTCCTGGAACAA
>CAXTTU010000165.1:0-7482 GCA_964247225.1 uncultured Sphingomonas sp.
ACTTCATCAGCCCCTCCGCCTGCGGCTTGTCGGCGGCGAGGTGGAGATAGGTGAACAGGAGGTGCCGTGGCTCGAGCAGCGCGATCTCGGACTGCTGCGGCTCCTTGACCTTGACGATCATGTCCGCCGCCCCGAACACCGCGTTCGCGTCGGGCAGAATGCGCGCGCCGACCGCCTCATAGTCGCCGTCGTCGAAGTCGATCCCCGCGCCCGCGCCCGTCTCGACCATGACCCCATGTCCCGCCGCGACCAGCTCAGCAACCGCGGGCGGTGTCAGGCCGACGCGATATTCGTGGTTCTTGATTTCCTTGGGAACACCGACGCGCATGAACTTGGCTCCGAGACAGATTCGAGTAGCGCCTATAACCAGTTTGCGCGCGCAAAGTCGCCTCCCACGCGGCGTTGCGGGCGCGGGAGCGGCCATGCTAGGGCGCGCCCGGTTATCGCGCCGCGACCGCGCGCTGACCTAGTGAGCGACCCTGCCGACATGTTCAGCACTGCACAGGCCCGGTGAACAGCATCGCCCCCGGCGCGCCGACCGCGGCCGCGATCCCGGTCCTGCCCGACGACCGTTCGTCATCCCGCCGCGAGGGGCTGGCGAGCCTCGCCGTCGGCGCGGTCGGCGTGGTGTTCGGCGATATCGGCACCAGCCCGCTCTACGCATTCCGCGTCACCTTCGCGGGGCATCACCCGCTCGCGCTCGATCCGTTGCACCTGATGGGTGTCGTCAGCCTGATCTTCTGGTCGATGATGATCGTGGTGACGTTCAAATATCTGAGTGTCATCATGCGCGCGGATAACAAGGGGGAGGGGGGTAGCCTCGCGTTGCTCGCGCTCGTCTCGGGCCGCACCAAGACCAAGCGCTGGACCCGGGGCATTGTGCTGTTGGGCGTGTTCGCGACGGCGCTATTCTATGGCGACAGCATTATCACCCCCGCGGTGTCCGTGCTGTCCGCAGTGGAGGGCGTCGCGGTCGCCGCGCCCGCCTTCGCGCATCTGGTGCTGCCGATCAGCGTGCTGATCCTGGTCGCGCTGTTCACGATCCAGAGCCGGGGCACCGCACAGGTCGGGTTGTTGTTCGGGCCGGTGATGTCGCTCTACTTCCTGGTCATCGCGGTGCTCGGATTGCTGTCGATCGCGCGGACGCCCGGCGTGTTGTGGGCGCTGTCGCCGCATTATGCCGCGATGTTCTTCGCGCATGATCCGCTGCGCGCGTTTCTCGCGCTCGGCTCGGTAGTGCTGGCGGTCACGGGGGCGGAGGCGCTGTACGCCGATATGGGGCATTTCGGGCGCGCGCCGATCCGGCTGTCGTGGCTGTTCTTCGTCCTCCCTGCGCTGATGCTCAACTATATGGGACAGGCGGCGCTGCTGTCGCGCGTCGGCCCGGCGGCGCTCGGCAACCCGTTCTACATGCTTGCGCCCGACCATTTCCGGCTGGCCTTAGTGGTGCTCGCGACCGCGGCGGCGATCATCGCCAGCCAGGCGGTGATCTCCGGCGCGTTCTCGGTCACGCAACAGGCGATCCAGCTCGGCTTCGTGCCGCGGCTGCGGATCGAGCATACCAGCGCGCAGACCGCGGGGCAGATCTATGTGCCGCTGATCAACTGGGTGCTAATGATCCTGACGGTGCTGCTGGTGCTGTCGTTCCAGACCTCGTCGCGGCTCACCAGCGCCTATGGCATCGCGGTGACGGGCGCGATGACGATCGACACCTGCCTGGTCGCGGTGGCGATCTTTCGGCTGTGGCGCTGGCCCGCCGCCTATGCGGTGCCGCTGCTGGCGTTGTTCTTCCTGGTCGACGGCGCGTACCTGACCGCAAACTTGACCAAGGTGCCCGCGGGCGGCTGGTTCCCGCTGTTCGTGGGCGTGGTGATCTTCACGCTGCTCACCACCTGGTCGAAGGGGCGGCAGCTGATGATCGCGCGGATGCGCGAGGCGGCGATGCCGGTGCGCGTGTTCATCGACTCCGCCGCGACCTCCGCCGCGCGCGTGTCGGGCACCGCCGTGTTCATGACGTCCTCGCCCGAGGGCGTTCCGCACGCGCTGCTCCACAATCTCAAGCACAACCGTGTCCTCCATGACCGGGTGGTGTTGCTGACCGTGAAGATCGTCGATGCGCCCTACGCGAGCGAGGGCGACCGGTTCGTGAACGAGGATCTGGGCCAAGGCTTTCACCGCGTCGTGCTGCGCTTCGGCTTTATGGAAACGCCCGACGTGCCCGAGGCGCTGAAGGGGCTCGACCGTTGCGGCGCGGCGTTCCGGATGACGGATACGAGCTTCTTCCTGTCGCGCCAGACGTTGCTCGCCTCTTCCAAGCCCGGGATGGCGATCTGGCGCGAGAAGCTGTTCGCTTGGCTGCTCCGTAACGCGGAGTCGGCGATGGAGTTCTTTCGCCTGCCGACCAATCGCGTCGTCGAGCTGGGCAGTCAGGTGGAGATTTGACGGACGCGCCGTCGCCCGCGCCGATCATCGTTTCCGCGCTGTTCGGGGCGGAGGACCAGGCGTGGTTCGACCGGCAGCGCCGGGCGCATTTCCCGCCCGAGCGCAACCAGCTGTCGGCGCACCTGACCATGTTCCACCACCTGCAACCCAGCCTCGCGCCCGAGCTCAAGCAGCGGCTGGCGGCGGCGACGCGCGTGATGCGCGCGCCCGATGCGCGGGTCGCGGGCCTGATCTCGCTCGGTCGCGGCGTCGCCTATCGGATCGACTGCCCCGCGCTGGCGGCGATCCGGGGCGAGCTGGCGGAGGCGTTTCGCGGGCTGTTGCTGCCACAGGACGCGCAAGGCTGGCGCGCGCATGTCACCGTCCAGAACAAGGTGGAGCCCGCGGTCGCCAAGGCGCTGCTGGCGGAGCTGTCGGCGGGGTTCGTCGCCCGCCCGGTCGCGATCGCGGGGCTGGCGGCATGGTGGTATCGCGGCGGCCCGTGGGAGCCGCTCAGCCGTCACATGTTCGCTTGACCCGCGCTTGCGCCCGCTTCTATAGGCCCGCGTCCGGCGCGGTGGGGCGGAGTAGCTCAGCTGGTTAGAGCACGGGAATCATAATCCTGGGGTCGGGGGTTCAAGTCCCTCCTCCGCTACCGCGCAGCGCGCATGGGAGCAGCGCAGCTGCCCCCAAGTCGCGCAAGCGCGGCCAGGGGCGCACCAGCGCCGTCTGACGACGCGGCTTCGCCGCGGCGCGCCACCGTCCCGTTCGCCTACTTAACCCCACTCACCCGCCGGGCGCTCACCACCCTCACCGGCGCCGCAATCGTCTCGCCCTTGAACGCCCCCTTGCCGTCGGTCCGCACAGGCGCGTCGAGGATGCGGTGGACCACGTCCATGCCCTCCACCACATGCCCGAACGCGGCATAGCCGAGATTGTCGCCCGGCTTGCTCGGGTCCGCGTCGAACGAGGCGCGGTTGTCGCCGACCTCGATCGTGAAGTCGCCGCGACCGGTGCCGGGCGCGAGCCGGGCGAGCGAGATCGCGCCGTCGGTATGGTGGACGTCGGTCAGCGTCGTGGGCTCGTGCCTGATCGAGGGCAGCGCGCGCTTGGGGTCGTTCGCCACCCCGAACTGGACGAAGCCGAAGTCCGGCTGCACCCGCACCGTGCGATAGAACACCACGCCGTCGAGCCGGTGCCCATCCACATAGCGCAGGAAATTGCCCGCCGTGATCGGGGCGCGCCTCTTTTCGATGTCGAGCACGATCCGCCCCTCGGACGTGTCGAGCTCCACGCGCACCATAGCGGGCGCAGGCGCGGCGGGCGACGCCACGGGAGCGGGCTGTTGCGCCAGCGCAGGGGCCGTCGTCAGCGCGAGCACCGCAAACCATCGCCGCATCACGTCTCTCCTCCGAACAGGTTCGCCGGGTCGTTCAGCACCAGCATGGCGTCGGCGCGGGCCAACGCCAGCAGCGTCAGCCCGTGCGCGCGCGCATGGTCGATCGCCATGCTGGTCGGCGCGGATAGCCCGATCAGCAACGGCGCGCGCGCGACAAGCGCCTTGTCGACCATCTCGAAGCTGATCCGCGAGGTGACGAGCAGGAAGGCCGGGTTCAGCCCGCGCGTCCGGATTGCGCCGATCAGCTTGTCCAGCGCGTTGTGGCGGCCGACATCTTCATACGCGGCTAAGATGGCCCCCTCCACGTCGCACGCCGCCGCCGCATGGACCGCGCCGGTGGCGGCGTTGAGCGGCTGATGCTTGCGGAGTTCGCCAAGGGCGGCGAACAGCGCGTCGGGGGTGATAGGCAGGGGGGCAGGGGCGGCGGACACCGGGCGGCGCACCTGCTCCAGCCCGGCGACTCCGCACAGTCCGCAGGATGCATCGCTGGTTCGATGGCGCACCCGCTCGCCCACCCGCCCCGCGCATCGCTCCGCCAGCGTCGCGCGCACGATCCACCCTGCCTCGCCCTCGAACGTGTCGAGGTCGAGGAGATCGGCGCGCCCGTCGATCAGCCGCTCGGTCAGCAGGAACCCGACCGCGAACTCGTTGAGGTCGGCGGGGGTCATCATCATCACCGCATAGGCGATCCAATCCACCTCGACCGCGACCGGCGCCTCGACCGGCACGGTGCGTGCGCGCGGCTCGTGCCCGTTGGGGCGGAGCACCAGCACCGACACGTCGCGCGACGTCATGCCGTTTCCAGATCCAACCGCGTGTTGATGTTGCGAAGCTGAACGCCCGCCGCGACCGGCAACGCCCCGACCGCGCGCGCCCAGCCGCGCAGCGACCGCTCCTCGCCGGCCTCCAGCCGCTCGCGCAGCGCGCTCGCCAGCGCGGCGGGCCAGAACCCGAGCACCGGCGCATCCTCGCAGTAGCTCGGGGCACGGCGAGTCAATCGCTCGAACAGCGCGCCGGGCACCTCCACCATGTCGCATCCGATCGTCAGCACCGCCCCGAACCCGCGCGCCTCCGCATCGGCGAGCGCGCCCGCCAGCCCGCCGAGCGGCCCCAGCCCCGGCGCGGGCAGGTCCGCGACCGATCGCACGCCGCCCCACTCGCGCCCGCACACGACCAGTTCGTCGGTCCAAGGGCGCAACGCCTCCGCCGCATGCGCGATCAGCGCCTGCCCACGCCACTGTGCCAACGCCTTGTCCGCGCCGAATCGTGTCGCGCGCCCGCCCGCGAGGATTGCTCCCAGGATCAGCGCATTACCTCCACGCGCACCGGGACCGACTTGGCCGCGGGCACCATGCTGTCCAGCGCATAATGGCTTAGCGCGATAAGCACGTTGCTCTCGGGATAATACATGCCGAGGCACCCGGGCGGGATGTCATAGTTAATCACCGTCAGCCCCTCGACCCGCCGCACCACATCGTCGCCCGCGTCGCCGACCAGCGCCACCTTGTCGCCCTCCTTGACCCCGAGCCGCTCCTGATCCGCGCGGCACATCATCACGATGTCGCGCGTCCCTCGGATCGAGCGGAAGCGGTCGTAATAGCCGTAGATCGTGGTGTTGAACTGGTCGTTGGAGCGCAGCGTCATCAACCGGAAACGGCCACCTGCGTCGTCGAACCCGGCGGCGTTCATCACGCTCGGCACGTTGAACTCCGCCTTGCCGCTCTCCGTCTTCCACTCGCGATGCGCGGCCGCGTTGCCCTTCCAGAACCCGCCGGGGATCCAGAGGCGCTGGTTATAATTGCCGAACAGCTCCGGATAGGTGTTCTCGATCGCGTCGCGCACCTTGGAATAGTCGCCGACCCACTCCGCCCACGGCACTTTTGGATTCGGCTCCAGCGTCGCCATCGCCATCGCCGCGACGATCGCGGGCTCGGACAGGAGGTGCGGGGAGGCGGGCTCGGCGCGCCCGCGCGAGCCGTAGATGGTGGAGAAGCTGTCCTCCATCGACACCGCCTGCGGGCCGCTCGCCTGGTCGTCGCGCTCGATCCGACCGAGGCAGGGGAGCAGGTAGCAGGTGCGCCCGGGGAGCAGGTGCGAGCGGTTGAGCTTGGTCGCGACATGGACGGTAAGGTCGAGCCGGGGCCACGCCTCCTCGACCAAGGACGTCTCGGGCACGGCGCGAACGAAATTACCGCCCAGCCCGATGAACGCCTGCGCCTCGCCGCTCAGCACCGCCTCGCATGCCTCGACCGTGTCCCACCCCTTTTCGCGCGGCGGCTCGAACTCGAACAGCTCCGCGAAGCGGTCGAGCGGTACCAGCTCGGGTTTTTCGGAGATGCCAACTGTGCGTTGCCCCTGCACGTTGCTGTGCCCGCGCACCGGCCCCGGCCCCGCGCCGGGGCGACCGATATTGCCGCGCAGCAGCAGCAGGTTCATCACCATGAACAGATTGTCCATGCCGTGCCGATGCTGGGTCAGCCCCATGCCATAGACCGCGATCACCGCTTTCGAGCGGGCATAGACCTTCGCCGCCTCGGTCAGCGCCGCGCGCGTGAGGCCGCTCTCACGCTCGATCTCGTCCCAGCTCGTGTCGCGCGCCTTGGCCGCGAAATCCTCGAAGCGGACCGTATGCTGCTCGATGAAGTCGTGGTCGAGGATCGGCTCGCGCCCGGCGGCGCGCGCCTCCAGATCGGCCTCGATCACCCATTTGCAGATGCCCATCATCGCGGCGATGTCGCCGCCTGCTTTCACTTGGTGATATTGCGTCGCGATCGGCGTCGATTGGCCGGTCGTCATCTCGATAGGGTTCTGCGGGTCGGTGAACCGCTCCAGCCCGCGCTCCTTGAGCGGGTTAAAGACGATGATCTCCACCCCGCGCTTGGCGCACGCGCGCAAGGGGTGGAGGAAGCGCGGGCTGTTCGACCCCGGATTCTGCCCGAAATAGAAGATCGCGTCGCAGGCGTCGTAGTCCTGCAGCTGGATCGTCGCCACCGGCGAGCCGATCGCCTTCTTGAGCGCGACCGAGGTCGTCTCATGGCACATATTCGAGCTGTCGGGCAGGTTCTGAGTCCCGTAGAGCCGCGCGAACAGCGCGTACATATACGACGTCTCCAGGCTCGCGCGACCCGAGGCGTAGGCGATCACCCGCTTCGGGTCATAGCGCCTGAGGTGCGCGCCGATGTCGTCGAACGCCTCCGCCCAGCTGACCGCGACGTACTTGTCGGTCTCGGCGTCGTACCTCATCGGGTGCGTCAGCCGCCCCGCCTGCTCTAAGTCATAATCCTTCCACCCGCGCAATTCGGTGACGCTGTGCTCGCGAAAGAAGTCGGGCGTGACGCGGAGTGAGGTCAGCTCCCAAGCGGTCGCCTTGGCCCCGTTCTCGCAGAACTCCTCGATATGCGGGTGCGCTGGCTTTCCCCAGGCGCAGCTGACGCACATGAAGCCGCCCGGCTTGTTCTGCTTGTGGAGCAGGGCGGTGTTGCCCGGCGACAGCTTCTCGCGCCCGACGATCTCTGCGACCGACTTGAGCGAGCCCCAGCCACCCGCCGGGCCGCCATAGGGGTCGACGCCGATGTCCTTGCGGTCGCTCATGTCACTACTCCTTCATCATCGCTCAACGTAGCGCAGGCGAAAGCGATGCGCGCGCTCTTTCGCTCAGGTTG
>CAXTTU010000166.1:0-7471 GCA_964247225.1 uncultured Sphingomonas sp.
CTTGCCGCCCCACAGCACGAACTGGAACACCGGGTAGAAGCGCTCGCACTCGTCGATCGCGGTGTCGACCAGCAGCTCGGTCGCGGGCAGCGACAGCGTGCCCTCCTCGTCCTCGCCGTCGACCAGCACCGCGTGGCGGTAGAGCAGGATGCCGCTCGACGACCACAGCTCGAAATGGCCCATCCACAGCTGTTCGTTGACCAGCCCGATCGCCTCGTACATCGCCGCGCGGCGATCTTCGGCGACCTTGATATCCGGAAAGGCGAGGAACTGGAGCACGCCGTCCTCGTCGCGCCACAACGCGCGCAGCTCATATTCCGTCCAGCTGCCCTTGACGGAGGCGACGATCTCCTCGTCGTGCCGCTCGAACGACCAGCCGTGCGCGGCATAATATTGCTCGAGCATATCGATCGGCGCTTCGGCCTCGCGCCCGGTGTCGGCTTCGTCCAGCATCACGCGCACCCTGCCACAGCGCGCGGGCGCGGGAAACCCGCGCGGGTCAAGAGTGCGGTCAGCCGTCCACCTCGTCGATCGTCGGCGCGGGGGTGAGCAAGTCCGCGGCACCGGCGGGCAGGTCATCCGCGGTCGGGGTGGCCGAGGGCTCAGCGGTGGTTCCTCGCTCCAGCTTGTCGAGCCGCACGCGCAACTCGTCCGCCTCGTCGCGCGCGGCGGCGGCCATCGCCTTTACCGCCTCGAACTCGTCGCGGCTGACGAAGTCGAGCCCGCCGAAGAACTCCTTGGCGCGGCTGCGCGCGCTCGCTTCGGCCTCGCGCCCAACGCCCGCCAGCGTGCCCGCCGCGCCGTTGAGGAACTTGGACAGGTCGGCGAACAGGTTGTTCTCGGTCTGCATTTACGAGCCTTGTAGTGGATCAGCGCAGGATTTGGGTGCTGACCGCGGCGGGCGCAAGCTGCCCGGCATCGGGGTTGAGCTGGCCGATGCGCCAGTTGAGTATGGCGGCGTAGCTGATCCAGATGAGGAACGGCACCAGCAGCCAGCCCGCGACCGGGCGGATGCGGCTGAACAACACGGTCGTGACGATTCCCGCCAAGATCATCAGGGCAATGTCGGCCAGTGCGAGCCCGACCCGGTGCGCGCCGAAGAAGATCGGCGTCCAAGCGAAGTTGAGCAGTGCGGTGACAACGAAGGCGACAATCGCGACTGGCCGCCCTCGCGCGCCGCGCGCGTTGAGGATGATCGCCAGCGCCAGCCCCATCAGGACGTACAGCACCGGCCAAACCACCGGGAATGCCCAGTCGGGCGGCGTCCCCGCCGGCTTGTCGAGCCGCGCGTACCAGTCGGCGATCGACGCGCGTGTCCCGCTTCCCGACAGCACGCCGAGGAACAGCATCAATGGCACGCAGACAAGCGCCCAGCGCAGCAGGGACATCCGCAACTGCGCCCTTGACGCGACCTCGCTCACGCTTGTCCCTTCGGCATCGGGCGACGTCCTGCCGCCTCGCGGGCTAGAGGTAAAGCGCGGGTGAGCCCGGGGCGTTCCACGAGTGTCCGAACGAGGCACAATCGCCCGCTCTGTAGATAACCTGGATTAGTATCGCCTCACCTACGCCGCGCCGCGAGCAGGAACTCCACATTCCCCTCCGGCCCGGTGATCGGGCTTTGCTCGACGCCCTCCACCTGCCAGTCCCGCGCCGCCACCCACGCCGCGACCTCCGCGCAGACACGCGCGTGGACGGCGGCGTCGCGAACCACGCCGCCCTTGCCCACCTCCGCCCGCCCCGCCTCGAACTGCGGCTTGACCAGCGCCATCAGCCGCGCGTCCGGTTTGGCAAAGGCGAGCGGGCGTTCGAGCACCTTGGCGAGCCCGATGAAGCTCGCGTCGCATACGACGAGGTCGACCGGCTCGGGGACGTGCTCCGCCGTCAGCACCCGCGCGCTGGTCTGTTCGTGCACGACGACGCGCGGGTCCTGCCGCAGCGACCAGGCGAGCTGGTTGGTGCCGCTGTCGACCGCATAGACGCGCGCCGCGCCGCGCCGGAGCAGCACGTCGGTGAACCCGCCGGTCGAACTCCCCACGTCGATCGCCACCGCGCCCGCGACATCCCACCCGAACCGGTCGAGCCCGTGCGCGAGCTTTACTCCGCCGCGGGAGGCGTAAGGGTGATCACGCCCCCTCACCTCCAGCGCCGCGTCGGGGGCGATCGTCTCGCCCGGCTTGGCGACCTTGCGCGTCCCCGCAAACACCAGCCCCGCCATGATCAACGCCTGCGCCCGCGTCCGCGACTCGGCGAGGCCACGCTCGACGAGGAGCTGGTCGATGCGGGACTTGGTCATGGCCGAGGAAGACAAGTGGTCAGTCTTGGCCCAACGCGGGCGGCGTGTTGCGACTGCCGCGCATCGGCACCGCGCCGTGCAGCGCATACTCCAGCACGGCCTCGCCCCGTGCGACGCGGTTGCTCAACTCGATCGACCGCCGGTCCGCGTCTTTCGCCAGCTCGGTGGTGTGGTCGAGCCGTTCGGCCATCAGCATGATGTCGCGCAGCCCGCGCACGATGTCGCCGATCATGCCGCAAGCCCCAGCCGCGCCCGGACCTCGTCCCAGTTGATATCCAGCGCTTCCATCTCTTTGATGGTCTGCGCGCGTATCGCGCTCGGGTCGGGCTCGCGACGCTCGGCAAGATAAGCGTTGAGATCGTCGCGGCCATGCGCGCCTTGATCTGCTCGATCTGCCGACGCACCTCTAACTGGAAGTCTTGCGCAAGCTCGTCCTGCTCGAACCCATACCGCTCGGCGGCGGCGCGATTGAAATCGCTAATTGTCACGCCCCCACCTCTCCGGCTTTCGCCGCCTGATCAGCAGGATGACGAGGACGCAAACGAGAAGCGCGAAAGCCCCAAAGCCGAGCGGGTCATATCGCAGGAACGGCACCGACCCCCCGTCGCCATAGGCGGATCGGTAAGCGGGGTCGAACAGCGCGACAAGACCAGGAAGACATTCATGCACGAAGAGAGGAAGGAAGAGAAGAAACGACAGCACGACGATCATCAGCGCCACCCTTGCTCGACGGAGAAAAGGTATCGCACAGAAAAGCATCAGCATCGACGCGTACGGCAGTTGGAGGACCAGCCATTTGATGCCGGCGTCATAGCGTCCGACCGCCTGAAGGCTGTCGACGAAAAGGAACATCAGCACTGAACACAGTACCAGCGGCAGCGCCAACATGACAGATTTCACCGTCACGAACCCGTGTACCTTCTCACGACCCTAGGGTAGCTCCCGCTATGCACCAGGGGCGTGCTCAACGACTTGGATACTATCACGCCGACCGGCTTGCCCGGCCAAGTCCCCGTGCCGATCCAGTTATCGGTCGATCCCACGATCACCACATGGCCGGTGGCGTCGGAATAGTCCGCCTGCTGCGCCAGAACGTCGCCCGCCATCGGCGGCTCCTTTTGATCCAGAACGCGCCACCCGCGCATCACTTGGCCCGGTCTCGCCCAATCGCCTGCATTGTACGGGTAGGACCCGCCGAGAGTGCTATGCGGAAATCCCATCTCGATGCCCGACTGCGCAAGCACGTCATGGATGAACAGGAAGCATTTATAGCCCTTGACCGGGCCGTTGTCCCAAACCCATCCGCGAGGATAGTCATGTGGGGTATCGTCCGCCCAGTCTAGCCGCCCCACGAAGCTCGCCGCGACCGCCGCGATGCGCTGCCGCCGTGCCATGTTAAAATCCGGTTTGAACCGCGACAGGACAGGCTTGATCGGCACGGCATGTCTTCCCTTGTTCGGGCGTCAACGGCCCTGTCAGGCCCGCGCGCCCTCGCTCACCCCCGCGCTGTTGTGGCGAAGCGCCTTCAGCACCGTTTCGACGATCGCGTCCGCATCGAGCCCGGCTTCGGCGTACTGCTTCTCCGGCTTGTCCTGGTCCTGGAAGGCGTCGGGGAGGCGCATGGTGCGCAGCTTCAGCCCAGCGTCGATCAGCCCCTCGTCGCTCGCCAACGTCAGGACGTGCGCGCCGAGGCCGCCGACCGAGCCCTCCTCCACCGTTACCGCAACTTCATGCGTCGCGAGCAGGCGGCGTATCAGCGCCGTGTCGAGCGGCTTGGCGAAGCGCAGGTCGGCGACGGTGGTCGACAGCCCCTTCGCCTCTAACTGCTCCGCCGCGCGCAGCGCCTCGGCGAGGCGGGTGCCGAGCGACAGGATCGCCACCGTCTTGCCCTCGCGCACGACCCGCCCGCGGCCGATCTCCAGCCGCTCGGGAGCCTCGGGCAGCGCCACGCCCGTGCCGTTGCCGCGCGGGTAACGCACCGCGATCGGCCCCGTGTCATGCAACACGGCGGTATGCGTCATGTGCACCAACTCCGCCTCGTCCGCCGCCGCCATCACGACGAAATTGGGCAGCGTCGCCAGATACGTCACGTCGAACGAACCCGCATGGGTCGCGCCGTCCGCGCCGACCAGCCCCGCGCGGTCGATCGCGAAGCGCACGGGCAGGTTCTGGATCGCGACGTCATGGACCACCTGGTCATAGGCGCGCTGGAGAAAGGTCGAGTAGATCGCGCAGAACGGTCGCATCCCCTGCGCCGCCAGCCCCGCTGCGAACGTCACCGCGTGCTGCTCGGCGATGCCGACGTCGAAGAAGCGGTCGGGGTAGGCGGCGGCAAACTTGTCGAGCCCCGTTCCCGACGGCATCGCCGCGGTGATCGCGCAGATGCGCGGGTCGCTCTCCGCCTCGCGGGTCAGCGCCGCGCCGAACACATTCTGGTACTGCGGCGGGCCTGGAGGAGCCTTGTCCTGCGCGCCGGTGACGACGTTGAACTTCTGGACGCCGTGATACTTGTCCGCCGACGCCTCGGCTGGGCCATAGCCCTTGCCCTTCTTGGTCACGACATGGACGAGGATCGGCCCTTCCTCCGCGTCGCGCACATTCTCCAGCACGGGGATGAGATGGTCGAGATTATGCCCGTCGATCGGCCCGACATAGTAGAAGCCGAGCTCCTCGAACAACGTGCCGCCCATCGTCATGCCGCGCGCGAACTCGTCCGTCTTGCGCGCCGCCTCGTGGAACGGGCGCGGCAGCTTGCGCGCAATCCGCTTCATCAGCTCGCGGACACCGAGGAACTCGCGGCTGGACACGATCCGCGACAGGTAGGCGCTCAAGCCCCCTACTGGCGGCGCGATCGACATGTCGTTGTCGTTGAGGATCACCACCAGCCGGTTGCCCGCGGCCTCGGCGTTGTTCATCGCCTCATAGGCCATGCCCGCGCTCATCGCGCCGTCGCCGATTACCGCGATGCCCTTGCCCGGCGTCCCCGCCAGCTTGTTGGCAATCGCGAAGCCGAGCGCGGCGGAAATAGAAGTGGAGGAATGCGCCGCGCCGAACGGGTCGTATTCGCTCTCGCTCCGCTTGGTGAAGCCGCTGAGCCCGCCGCCCTGGCGCAAGGTGCGGATGCGATCGCGCCGCCCGGTCAGGATCTTGTGCGGGTAGCATTGGTGGCCGACGTCCCAGACCAGCCGGTCGCGCGGGGTGTCGAACACATAATGGATTGCGGTCGTCAGCTCGACCACGCCCAGCCCGGAGCCGAGGTGCCCGCCGGTAGTGCCGACCGCCGAGATCACCTCATGGCGTAGCTCATCGGCGAGCTGGCGAAGCTGGTCGGGCTTGAGGCGGCGGAGGTCGTCGGGGGTGTTGACCGTGTCGAGCAGCGGGGTGTCGGGCGTGTCCGTCATGGTGTGCGCGCTTATCGCAGCGCAAACCCGCTGTCGATTGTGTGGGTGGAGACTTCACGGAAACGTCATGATCGCTGCACATCGCGTTGGCGGCGACGGGGGGAGCGGCTAGGGGCGGCCCGGTGACCCGGTCCGTTCCCCTCGCCGCGATGCGCCGCGCGTTGTGGGCGCTGCTGTTCGCGGGGGCGTTGCTGGCGCGGCTGGCGTCGCCCTCGGGGTGGATGCCCGTGGCGGACGCGGGCGGCGTCCACCTTGCGCCGTGCGACGGCAGGGCTCCGGCGATGCCGCACGCGATGGCGGGCATGGCGCATCACGAGCACGACCCGAAGTCGCCGACCGCCGACCACCCTTGCGCGTTCGCCGGGCTGGGGCTCGCGCTGGCGGAGCCGCTGCCGCCACCGCGCCTGCTCGCGCCTTCGCCGGCCCGCGATCTTCCGCCTCTGGCCCGCGCCGCCGTCGCGATCGGGCGCGGACTCGCCGCGCCACCGCCGCCTGCCACCGGACCACCTGCCCTCGCCTGAACCACCCGCCCGCGCAGCGCCGCGGGCCACCTGTTCATGCGAGGAACTCGACCCATGTCACGCCTATTCCACGCGCTTGCCGGCGCGTGTCTGTCCGCCCTGGCGACCGCCGCCAGCGGGCAAACCACCCCCGACCACGACGTGCTCGTCGTCGCCGAACGCCAGCGCGCCGCGGCCGCCCCCGCCAGCAGCGCCTCGGTCGACGCCGCCCGGATCGAGACCACGATCAACGCGATGAACGTCGAGGACACTCTCAAATACCTGCCCAGCCTCATCGTCCGCAAACGCCATATCGGCGACACGCAGGCCCCGCTCGCCACCCGCACCTCCGGGCTCGGCGCTAGCGCGCGCAGCCTGATCTATGCCGACGGCGCGCTGCTCTCGGCGCTGATCGGCAACAACAATACGAATGCCAGCCCGCGCTGGAGCCTCGTCAGCCCGCAAGAGATCTTGGCGGTGGACGTCCTCTACGGCCCCTTCTCCGCGCGCTATCCGGGCAATTCGATCGGCGCAGTGGTCGAGATCACCACGCGCTTGCCCAACCGACTGGAAGCGACCGCGACCGTCGCGACCAGCGTCCAGCAGTTCAGCCAGTACGGCACGCGAGCGAACCTGCCGGCCTACCAGACCGGCGTCACGATCGGCGACCGCTTCGGCCCCTTGTCGCTGTTCGCCAGCGCCGACCGTGTCGACAGCCGCGCGCAGCCCTTGTTGTACGTCACCGCGATCCGACCCGCCGCGGCCGCTACGACGGGCAATCCGACGACCGGCGGCTATGACGACCTCAACCGCACCGGCGCGCCGATCCGCGTGCTCGGCGCGAACGCGATCGAGCATCAGCAGCAGGAGCAGTACAAGCTCCACGCCGCGCTCGACCTCAGCTCGGCGGTGCGGCTCAGCTATGTCGGCGGGCTGTTCGTCAACCATACCGACGCGGGCGCGGAGACGTACCTCGCCAGCGCTGCGACGGGCACACCGGTCTATACGGGCGCGCTCAACATCGCGGGCTATCCATACACGGTCGCGGCGGGCGCGTTCTCGGGCGGCGTGTATCATTATGACGAGCGCCACTGGTCGCACGCGCTGTCCGCCACGGGCACGGGCGCGCGGGTCGACTGGGGGGCGATCGCGACGCTCTACGATTTCAGCCATGATACACAGCGCATCCCGACCGGCGCGCTGCCGGGCGCGTTCTCGGGCAGGGCGGGGACGATCACCCGGCTCGACGGCACCGGCTGGCGCACCGCCGACGCGCA